>CAIQUD010000036.1 GCA_903874965.1 uncultured Actinomycetes bacterium
CACCAACACCGTTGAAGTCGCCGCCCTTGACGCTTCGCTGTCTGACACCCTTCAAGTGGTCCCGACATCGGTAACGACGACCGGCAGGCCGCTTCCAATTGGCGAGAACGTCATCGTGCAGGTGAGCGCTCATGGACGCCCGCTCGACGCACAGCTCATGCCGACGGCATCAGGGTTCGCCGTCCAGCTCGCGAAGCCGGCGCGCCTTGTTGCCCCGGGACAGACACTCGCGTTCTATGACCCATTCGATCCAGACGTTGTCCTTGGCTCCGCAATCGTTCAATGACCTCCATCGCTGAGATTGCCGCTCGAGTTGAAGCGCTCAGGGCAGAACTTCGCTATCACAATGAGCGGTATTACTCACTTGATGAGCCGGAGATTCCTGACGCGGACTACGACGAACTCTTTCGTGAGTTAAAGGCCCTTGAAGAAGCACATCCGGAGCTGCGAGATGCAGCATCACCTACTGCACATGTGTCGGGAATGCCGACGACCTCGTTTGGTTCGGTTCGGCACGCAAAGCCAATGCAGAGCCTCGACAACGCACTTGATGACGAAGAGCTCGTTGCCTGGGTCGGGCGATGTGAAAAGGGGTTGCCAGACGAGTCCTTGACCTACGCCTATGAGCCCAAGGTCGATGGGTTGGCGATGTCACTCACCTATGTGAATGGTGTCCTCACGCAAGGAGCCACACGAGGTGACGGGACAACCGGTGAAGATGTCACCGCGAACATCTTGACGATTGCGTCGATTCCTCAGATGCTCGATCCGCGCGCTGGAGTTCCACCGCAGGTCGTTGAAATTCGAGGCGAGGTCTACATGGCGAGTGCAGACTTTGAAGCCCTCAATAGTCGCCAAGCTGCCGCAGGAGAGAAGACCTTCGTCAATCCTCGTAATGCTGCTGCTGGCTCGCTTCGCCAAAAGGATCCTCGGATCACCGCAACGCGTCCTCTCAAGTTCCTTGCCTATCAACTTGGGTCAAGCGAAGGTGTTGAGCCCGAGAGTTCGTGGAGCCCTGCGACGCAGTCAGGAGTGCTTCGTCTACTTTCCACTGCTGGGTTTGACGTTTCGTCGGAGGCGGGTGTTGCCTCGTCGGTTGATGAAGTGGTCGCCGCTTGTGCATGGTTCGAAGAACATCGCCACACCCTTCCCTATGAGGTCGATGGTGCAGTGGTCAAGATCGACGACCTCAGACTCCATGGCGTCCTTGGGTCAACGTCACGCGCGCCTCGTTGGGCAATCGCCAAGAAGTTTCCACCCGAGGAAAAACAAACGCTCCTCATGAACATTGAAATTTCCGTTGGAAGAACTGGTCGCGTGACCCCCTTTGCCGTTCTTGAACCGGTCTTTGTTGGTGGGACAACCGTGCAGATGGCGACGTTGCATAACGAGGACCACGTTGCGACGCGCGATGTCCGTCCGGGTGATCTCGTCATCGTGCGCAAAGCAGGAGACGTCATTCCAGAGGTCGTCGGACCGGCTGCAGGCCAAGTGAATCGACCAGGTCGTGCTGCTCCATGGACCTTCCCGACGTCTTGTCCTTCTTGTTCAACGGCCCTTGTCCGGATCCCTGGAGAGAATGTTACCCAGTGTCCAAATTGGGACTGCGTCGCACAAACGGTCCAGCGGATTTCCTACTTTGCTTCACGTGTCGCAATGGACATCGAAGGCCTTGGCGAACAGCGAGTTGCCCAACTCATTTCGGCCGAGATTCTCACCGACGTTGCTGATCTGTATGACCTAACCGAAACGCAACTTCTGGGCATTGAAGGCATGGGTCCGGTGTCGGCCTCCAATCTCCTTCAAGCAATTGAGGCCTCTCGGAGTCAAAGCATGCATCGGGTCCTTGTTGGACTCGGCATCAATGAAGTTGGACCGGCGAACGCACGAGTCATCATTCGAGCGTTCCCCACGCTCAAACAACTCGCCGAATCAGCAACAGAACAACTCGCGGCGCTCGATGGTATAGGTCCAAAGACTGCCGAACGGGTCGTTTCATTCATGCGTCAAGATCGCAATTTGGTGCTCATCCAACGCTTGATCGACCATCAAGTTGGTGTCGAGGAGGCCTCGTCTGCACTCCCGCAAACGCTTCTCGGGAAGGCAGTCGTCGTCACGGGATCCGTTGAGGGCTTCACGAGGCAAGAGGCCGAAGCCGCAGTGATCGCACGAGGAGGCACTTCGCCTGGTTCGGTCTCAAAGAAGACGTTTTGTGTTGTTGCCGGTGAGTCTCCAGGTGCGTCGAAACTCACCAAGGCAGAGACCCTGGGTCTTCCCATTCTCCCGGCATCTGCGTTTGTAGGACTGCTCGAGACCGGCGAACTCCCCGGCTGAGTCCTCTTCGACGTCCCACCTTCCACGCAGAATCCTCTGTAGCGTGAGGACAGCCATGACGACTTCTAGCGACGCAATCGGAACCATTCTTGACGGGCGATATCGGCTCGTTGCCCTTCTTGGGAGCGGTCCGACCTCGTCGACGTATCTTGGGGAAGATCTCTCGCTGCAACGGCAAGTTGCGGTGCGAGTTGCGCATCCAGACTTTGCCAATGACCCAGAGTTCCGCCAGCGATTTGCCGCTGAAGCTCGGGCAATTGCAGGCCTCAATCACCCGTCGATTCTTCGGGTCTATGACTGGTCCGAAGAACCGACCGGCGCATTCGTCGTTCTTGAATATGTTCCGGGAGGTTCACTTCGGACAATCCTGAACGAGCGAGGAGCGCTGTCGCTTTCGCAGGTTGTCGCCATTGGGTCTCAAGCAGCAAGAGCCCTTGCCTCTGCACATGCAAGTGGCATTACCCATGGTGCGGTGAAGCCTGGGAACCTTCTCTTTGATGAGGATGATCGAGTCCGCTTGACCGACTTCAGCCCAAGTGAAGCGGCCTACGATCCCTTTGCCGCTGGAGCAGAACTTGATGGTGAGCGGGCAAAGTACGCATCACCAGAAGAGGCACTTGGCTCTCCGCTTGATGCACGTGCCGATGTCTACTCCCTTGCGGTGGTCCTCTACGAGGCTGCGACCGGTGTCCTTCCGTTTCAAGGGGGATCGCCGATCTCGACGCTGATGGCTCGTGTTGGCATGCCACTTCCGCATCATCCAGCGCTCGGAGCTCTTGACCAGATGCTCGCTCGCGCGGCGGCACCGGATCCAGATGCCCGGATGGATGCCGCCGGTCTCGCCGATCGTCTCGATGCCCTCGCCTCAAGCTTGGATCCACCTGAACCGCTCAACCCTGCACGCCCCCCACAACCCACCTATCTCGCGGCGCCACCGACCGTGACCGTCAAGTCTTCGTTCGAGACCTTCGAGACCCAAGTCGTTCAGTCGCCAACCGGAACGACGACTGCCGTTGGTTCGAAGACCCTGGCGAGCGGGACCATAGGCTTCCGGTCGCCGTCGGCATCAGAACTGACCGGGGCGGTTCCTGTTGCCGCAACCAGTGCACTGCTTGCCAATGCTCGGCCCTCGACCTCGGGAATTGACGGTTCGGGAAGTGCCGGCATGACGAGTGATGGCGAAGGTGACTTTGAGTTTGACGACGAACGCCGCCGCCGACGGTGGTGGATTTGGGCAGTAGCGACGCTTGCGGTCGTGCTCATTGCCGGCGCAGGAATTCTGCTTGTTGGCGGTCTCAACAAGGCCGAGGTGACGGTGCCGTCTGTTGTTGGGTCAACAAAGGCTCAGGCGGTCGATCAGATCCAAGCCGCGAAGCTCACCGTTGGCTATGCCACGGGGAGTTACTCGACGTCGGTGCCAAAGGACCAGGTCCTGTCCCAGTCTCCAGGCGGTGGCACGAAGGCAAGTGAGGGTCACGAGGTCATGCTCAGGCTCTCGCTTGGGCCGCCACTCGTCACCGTCCCTGCGGTCCTCGGTCAGTCCTGCACTGCGGCTGAGGCAGCACTCACGGCGGTGAAGCTCTCCTCGTCATGTCCGACAGCTGCGGCCACCTACTCCGCCACCATTCCTCCCGGCAATGTCGTGAGCTACATGGTCAACGGAACGGTCAATGCACCCGCAGTTCCCGAAGGCAGTGTCGTGATTTTGTCGGTCTCAAGTGGCACTGCGCCAACTGCAGTCCCTGACGTCACCGGACTTTCCTACGTCGATGCCGGCAACAAACTTCGGGCAGCCGGTTTCTCTGTTGCAGAAGGATCGGAATACTCCTCGACGGTTCCGGTCAGTTCCGTCACTCGGACAACCCCTGCGGCCGGAGCACCGCTCAGTGCTGGTGGACTCGTGACGGTTTACATCTCCAATGGCCCTGCGCCGGTCACCGTGCCAAATGTTGTTGGTGACACGGCGGCACAAGCGGTCAAGGCGCTCACTGCCCTAGGGCTCTCGCCCAACATCATTGGGTCGGGTTCAACCGTTGCAACGCAAGACCCTGTTGCAGGGACCGTGGTTCCTGCAGGCACAGCGATCACGGTGACCCTCGCGTGACGTGCCTGCTCTGTGAGGCAGCGAAGATTACGACGTGGCACTTTGAAGATGAGCACTGTTGGGTTGCAGATTGCGAAGTGTGCGACGTTCCGATGGTGGTCTGGAAAGGTCACGGAGCAGAGCCTCCCGAAGAAATCGTGGAGCATATGGTTGCTCGCCTCGTTGAAGTAGCGAATGTCGTGCTTGGATCGAACGAGTACCGGGTCGACCGGGTGATGCGGCAAATCCCCGATCACTTCCATGCCCATGCCCGAACTGCGACCTGGTGGTTCAAGGTCTAACTCCCTCCTCTGATCGACCCATTGGGTCACGGCGTAGGATGGCGGCAACATCGAAGCAGAGGAGAGCGACATGGGCGCGCTAGACGGTCGAATTGCCATCATTACTGGAGCAGGTCGAGGCATTGGCAGAGAGCACGCGTTGCTGTTTGCCAGTGAAGGAGCCAAGCTCGTCATCAACGACCTCGGGGGAGCCGTTGACGGCTCAGGTGACGACCGCAGCGCGGCACAACAAGTCGCCGATGAGGTCATTGCACTTGGTGGCGAAGCAATTGCCAACACCGATGACATTGCTTCTTGGGAAGGCGGCAAGCGCCTCATTGATCAAGCGATTGAGCACTTCGGCGACCTCCATGTCTTGGTGAACAATGCAGGAATTCTACGCGACCGCGTGCTCATCAATATGTCTGAAGAGGACTGGGATTCAGTTATCCATGTGCACTTGAAGGGTCACTTCGTCCCAACTCGTCATGCCGCTGCCTACTGGCGTGAGCAGACCAAGGCGGGCAAGGACGTCAAGGCAAGTGTCATCAATACCTCGTCGACGTCAGGGCTCATTGGTAACCCTGGTCAATCGAACTACGGAGCCGCCAAGTCGGGTATTGCCTCGTTCTCCGTGATCATCGCGGAAGAGCTGAAGCGGTACGGCGTTCGGGTCAATGCCATTGCGCCTGCAGCCAGAACTCGCATGACCGAGTCAACGCCTGGTCTTGCTGACATCGTGGCGGTGCCGCAGGATGCAAGTGTCTTTGACGCATGGGATCCAGCAAACGTGTCGCCACTCGTGGCCTACCTTGCGACCGAGAGCTGTCCTGCCACTGGACGCGTGTTCTTCGTGCAGGGTGGAACCGTTCGCAACTTTGAGAACTGGGCCATGACCGACAAGATTGAGAAGAACGACCGTTGGACGGTGGCGGAGCTCAAGGCCGAGATGGCCAAGCTCAACGCGTGACCGACGGCGAGGAGCCGACTCCCGAGGAGCGACGTCTCCCTCACGCAAGCGTCGATAACCCTGACGATCTCTTTGACTCCGTCAAAGACCCTGGGGCGACCGCGCTCGGAGGAAGTGGGACCGAAGCGGCTTCTGACCTGCCGTGGTTCGCGCTTCTGCGCCACCGAGTCGGAACGAAGGCTGCCCAAAGTCCCCGGTATCAGTGGTGGGTGCTCAGGTCACTGTTGGCTGGGCTCTTGGCGCTCAACTTCACCTTCACGGCGTTCAACATTGTCCTGATCAAGGTCAGTCACGAATTTCATAGTTCAACGACGGTTCTTGGCTGGACCCTGACGGGTCCATTGCTGGCGTTCGGACTCGCTGCGCCAATCTTTGGCCGAGCGAGCGACGTCTTTGGGCACCGCCGGCTCTATCTCTTTGGCTTGTTGGGTGCCATGGTCTCTGCGGTGCTCACCGCACTCGCCATGAACACCACCATGTTGCTTGCTGCTCGCACACTTGACGGCGTTCAGGGTGCCGCAACTGCCACTGCGTCGATGGCACTCATCAACAAGGTGTTCGCCAAGGAAGATCGCGTCAAGGCACTTGGCTGGTGGTCACTCATTGGCGCAGGTGGTCCCGTCGTTGGACTCACCGTCGGCGCGCCCATCATCGTGGCGGTTGGTTGGCGAGGACTCTTCTGGGTGCAGTTGGTGCTGCTCGCCATTGCCTTCGTCGTGGTTTCCTCGATTATCCCAAGGTCAATGGACAACATTGCTGCCGGCACCAAGAAGGTGTCGTGGGAAGGCATGGACTGGATTGGCAATTGGAGCCTGATGGTTGCCGTGCTTGGAACCATGCTTGGGTTGACGATGCTTGAACACCATCCAGCCACATCCCCCATTGAACTCACGTTGTTCTCACTTGGCGCTCTTGGTGCAGCAGTCTTCGTGTGGCGCCTTACCCATGCCGAGCATCCCCTCATCCCGAAGCGCTACTTCACGACGAGGAACTTCGTGTTCCCGATGGTCGTTCGATCGACCGCGAACTTCGCATATTTCTCGGGCTTTGTGCTCTTTCCGCTCCTCATGACGGTTGGCTACGCAGCAACAACTGCCCAGGTGGGCGTGTACTCAATTCCGCGCCCGATCGTCTTTGCGATTGCCTCGCCAATTGCTGGGTACGCCGCCGTCAAGTTCGGCGAGCGCTCAACGACGATCTTTGGCGCGATCGCACTTTGTAGTTCACTCATCCTCTTTGCGCTTGCTGCAACGGGAACCCCAGTGTGGATGCTCATGATTGCGCTCGGTCTTTCCGGAATTGGGATGGGTACGGCAATGCCGGCGACGTCCGCAACCATGGCCAATGAAGTGGAAGAACATGAATATGGCGTCATGTCTGCAGCAGGGTTGATCGCAACCCAAGTTGGAGAGGTCGCCGGCATCACGATCGTCATGGCGATTCAGGCGGCGAAGCAACGTGCGCTTGGTCCAAATCCCACCCAGGCGCAACTGCTTGGCACCTTCCACCTGTCGTTCATCATCGCCGGAGTGGTTGGAGCAATCGGCATTGGCGCCTCACTGTTTATGCGCTCGATGGATCGGTCAAAGCCAAGTGCTGACCATGAACCAATTGCGGAACTCTAAGAACTTCCGGCGAACAGCCTGAGGTTTGACGTCGAAGCCGACGAACTACTCGGTGAGGTCGCGAAGTGCCTGTGCGTACTCGACCGCTTCATCACCCATAGGCGCCTGGGCGAGCACCATGAGTTTTGAAATGTCCCCCTCAACACGAATCTTGTTGAGCAGGAATGCCTGCATTGCCGCTTGCGGGTTGCCATCGATGAGTAGCGCTTTGGCGGTGTTGTAGTCAACCGTGACGAACAAGTCGGCTCCATCAACGTGACCAGGTTCGACAATGAGGGCACCAGAGGTTGTGTCAAAGTGCACTTCAACTTCCTGGAGCTCAAACGGTGAGTCATTGACCAGCAGATTGACCTTGACCTCATGCTGGACGGGAGCGAGCTTTCCCGCGTACTCGTCGTAGAGATCCTTCGCTGCTGTCATCCAACTCTCACTCAAAAACACGTGACCCACGAGTACTCCTCTGTCTGGGGTTCGCCGTAGGTTACCGGCGCCGGTACCATCAAAGACTATGACCGCTCCCATACTCCCAGGATGCGACCCAATGGTCGCCAATGGTTCCAACCTCGGCGTGCTCGTCCTTCATGGATTTACGGGCTCTCCAGCGTCCATGCGATCACTCGCTGAAGGCTTTGCACAACGGGGCTACACGGTTGAAATGCCACTGCTTCCAGGACACGGCACGGACCTTGCCGACATGATCCCCACCCGTTGGGATGATTGGTACGGCGAGGCACATGCCGCGTATCACCGCCTGCTCGACCGGTGCGATGCCGTGGCGGTTGTTGGACTCTCCATGGGAGGAGGGCTCACGCTGGCGCTTGCAGAGGAGCACCCGGAGATTCCCGCAATTGGCCTCGTCAATCCAATGTGTATGCCGCTAACCGCCGAGTTGCTCGAGGGTATTGATGCCTTGCTCGAAGCCGGAGTCGAGAGCTTTGAGTCAATTGGCTCTGACATTGCAAAGCCAGACACCTCCGAACTCAGTTACCCAGGCACGCCGCTCGAAGCCGCAAAGAGCTTGTCAAAGGGAATGGAAACCGTTGAAGCGAACTTGTCGAAGATTGTCAGTCCAGCACTCGTGCTGACTTCGCTCCAAGACCACGTTGTCCCGCCAGAGTCAGCTGCCACGCTCCTTGCCGGGGTCTCGGGTCCAGTTCGTCAGATCCTGCTCGAGCAGAGTTATCACGTCGCAACCATGGACTTCGACCAAGAGTTGGTCGAGACAGAACTGTTTGCCCACGTTGCCGAGCATCTCGGGGCAAACGGATGAGTACGCGGAATCCTTTGACGTCAGCGGAGGTTCTTCAGGTGGCGGGTCTCGCTCGTCTTGAGCTTTCCCCCGAAGAAGTTGAGACCTATACGGCTCAACTCGGTTCGATCTTGGCGCATGCCGACGACATTGCTGGCCTAGACCTTGGTGGCCTCGAACCAATGGCACACCCCTTCGACATCGAGAATGTCTTTCGTCCCGACACCGTGACGCCATCGCTTGAGCGGGACGAGCTCCTCTCGCAAGCGCCTGATGTCGAACGGAATCGATTCAAGGTCGGTCGGATTCTTGGGGAGGCGCCATGACCGAGTCCGCAAGCAAGATTGCTTCCGACGTCAGGTCAGGTGCGAGGACGGCAGCGTCGACGGTCAAGGAATCACTTGATGCGATTGCCGCTCGAGACGCCGAGTTGCACGCGTTCCTCTACGTTGATGATCTCGGAGCACGAGCCGCCGCCATCGTGGTCGACGCGGCAATTGAGGCGGGTCGTGATCCTGGTCCTCTCGCCGGTGTTCCGTTGGCGCTTAAAGACAATCTCTGTGTTCGAGGTGTTGCTACCACCTGTGGGTCGAAGATTCTCAATGGTTGGAAGCCACCGTATACGGCAACCGTAATTGAGCGCCTCGTCGCTGCTGGTGCCATTCCAATTGGAAAAACCAATCTGGATGAATTCGCCATGGGATCCTCGACGGAGAATTCAGCGTTTGGGCCTTCGCGAAATCCCCACGATACGAGCAAGGTACCCGGGGGTTCTTCTGGAGGGTCTGCAGTCGCCGTGGCGGCTGGGTATGTCCCCGTTTCGCTTGGTTCGGACACTGGTGGCTCAATTCGCCAGCCAGCAGCATTTTGCGGGCTCGTTGGCTACAAGCCAACCTACGGACATGTCTCAAGATATGGACTCGTTGCGTTCTCGTCCTCTCTTGACCAAATCGGTCCGTTTGCCAATACCGTTGGAGATGCGGCACTGATTTCGACGGTCATCTGCGGCCATGATCCTGCCGACTCAACCTCGCTGCGGGATGGCTACCCAGACCTCATGGGAGCACTTGAGCGTGGCGTCGCCGGACTTCGGGTTGGGCTTTGTAGCGACTTGCTCGATGGTGCCGATGACGAAATCGTCGCCCAGGTTCGAGCAGCCGCTCAGGTCTTAGAGGCTGCTGGCGCTGAGATCATTGACATTGCGATACCAGAGCTTCGGCTTGGTCTTTCGGCCTACTACCTCCTCGCACCAGCAGAAGCCTCCTCCAACCTCGCTCGCTATGACGGGGTTCGATTTGGTTTGAGGGTCGAGCGAGACGATGTCGCGGCAATGAACGTTGCGACGAGGACTGCCGGCTTTGGTGCGGAGGTCAAGCGACGAATCATGCTTGGGACCTACGCCCTGTCTGCGGGCTACTACGACGCCTACTACGGCCAGGCACAGAAGACTCGACGGCTCATCACGAATGCATTGGACAACGCGTATGCGTCAGTTGACGTCCTGCTCGGAGCGACGACGCCAACAACCGCATTCGGGTTTGGCGACAAGGTTGCCGACCCGATGTCGATGTACTTGTCGGATCTCTTCACCATTCCGACCAACCTGGCTGGACACCCAGCGATTTCCGTCCCCTTCGGTGTTGGTGCGACAGGAATGCCCATTGGGGTGCAAATTTTGGCTCCAGGCCGAAAGGATGATTTGTTGTTCCAGGTCGGTGCGGTTTTGGAGAAGGGAGCACCGGCGTGAACGGCTACGAGACAATCATTGGGCTAGAAGTTCACTGTGAGCTGAAAACGGCAACGAAGCTGTTTTGCGGCTGCCCAAACATGTTCGGTGATGAACCGAATACGAATTGCTGTCCGGTGTGTGTTGGGCTCCCAGGGTCGCTTCCCGTGCTCAATGAACGAGCAGTTGAGTTTGCGATTCGAATTGGCTTGGCACTCAACTGCGAGGTGAGGTGGTCAAACTTCCATCGGAAGAACTACTTCTACCCAGACATGCCAAAAGACTTCCAAATCAGTCAGTACGACCTCCCACTCAATTCCAATGGAACGCTGGAACTCCCTGACGGAACCGTCATCGGCATTACCCGCGCCCATATGGAAGAAGACACCGGAAAGTCGACCCACCTCGGTGGAAGTGGTCGCATTCATGGAGCCGATTCGAGCCTCATTGACTACAACAGGTCCGGAGTTCCATTGGTTGAGATTGTCTCCGAGCCAGATATGCGGTCTGGTGCTCAGGCGAGGGCCTACGTTGCAGAACTTCGAGCCATTCTCGTTGCCGTCGGTGCAACCGATGGTCGCATGGAAGAAGGTTCCATGCGGGTCGATGCCAATGTTTCCGTGCGCAAGCCTGGCGAGCCATTTGGAACTCGATGCGAAATCAAGAACCTGAACTCGCTTCGCAGTCTTCAGCGGGCGATTGAGTTCGAGGCGCTTCGGCAGGTTGATGCGTTGGAGTCCGGGGAACGAATTATCCAGGAAACCCGTCACTGGGATGAGCAGGCAGGACGAACTGGCTCGATGCGGTCAAAGGAAGAGGCGAATGACTATCGCTACTTCCCAGAACCTGACCTCGTTCCATTGGCTCCGTCGGATGCATGGATTGAGCAGATTCGAAGCGCACTTCCGGCCTTGCCAAAGGAGCGACGAGCACGGCTCCTTGCACTCGTTGACAAGAGTGACTCGGCCACCATTGACCTTGTTGCGACGGTCGTTGATCGGGAGCTTGATGATCTCGTCATTGAGGCGGTTGCTTCCGGTGCTCCAGCGCAGCTTGCGGTAACGCGCGCAGCAAACGAGCTCGACGCGGGAGGCGTCCTACCAAGTACAGCGAGCTTCGCTGCCACCTGCCAGATGGAAGCGGCTGGCGCGCTCTCGGCAACCCAGGCAAAGGCAGTTCTTGCAGCACTCGTTGACGAGCCGAATGCTGATCCAAAGGAACTGGCTAGTCGTCTTGGCTTCGAACAATTGAGTGAGGACTCGCTCGGCGCAACCATTGAAGAGGTCATCGGGGCAAACGCAGATGAGTGGTCACGCTATGTCGGCGGTGACGACAAACTCGCACAGTTCTTCATTGGGAAAGTCATGGCGGCGACCAAGGGCAAAGCAAATGGCAAGGCGGTAATTGCGGAACTGCAGGCTCGGAGGAACTAAGGCGGTAGCAAGCGACTGCTCTAGAGGGGTCTTCAGAGTCCCCGTATGCTGGTTGTGTGGAGAACCCAACGCACAACCCAATGAAGCCTCGCAGTTTCGAAGTCACTGATGGTCCCTCGAAAGCTCCAGCACGAGCGATGCTCCGTGCCGTTGGTATGGGGGATGACGACTGGGACAAGCCGCAGATCGGCGTGGCGTCGTCGTGGAATGAAGTTACCCCTTGCAACCTCCCATTGGATCGGCTTGCGAAGCGTGCCAAAGAAGGCGTGAAGGCGGCTGGCGGGTACCCCTTCGAATTCGTCACCATTGCAGTTTCCGATGGCATCTCTATGGGCCATGAGGGCATGCGGGCGAGTCTTGTCAGTCGTGAAGTCATTGCCGACAGCGTCGAGACCGTGATGCACGCCGAACGCTTCGATGGACTCGTGACCTTCGCAGGTTGCGACAAGTCTCTTCCCGGCATGCTGATGGCGGCGGCACGCCTCAACCTTCCGAATGTCTTTACCTATGGAGGAACCATTCTCCCTGGTCACCTTGACGGGAAGTCACTCGACATCACGAGTGTGTTTGAGGCCGTGGGCGCAAATGCCGTCGGAGCGCTGACCGACGCGGAACTTTCACTCATTGAGCGTGAAGCCTGCCCATCTGAGGGAAGTTGTGCGGGAATGTTCACCGCCAACACCATGGCATCGGTTGCAGAAGCACTCGGCATGGCCCTTCCCGGTTCATCAACTGCTCCGGCAATTGATGGGCGTCGAGACGCCCTTGCGTTTGAGGCAGGCGAAGCGGTCATCAATCTGCTTCGAGAGAACATTCGTCCGCGGGACATCCTCACCAAGGAAGCTTTCGAAAACGCGATTGCGGTGGTCATGGCACTTGGAGGTTCGACCAACGCGGTGCTTCACCTCCTAGCAATTGCTGTTGAAGCAGAAGTTGATCTCGAGCTCGAAGACTTCAATCGAATTGCTGCGAAAGTTCCGCACTTGGCCGATACAAAGCCTCACGGTCGGTTCCACATGACCGATCTTGATCGCGTTGGGGGCATTCCCGTCGTGATGAAGATGTTGCTCGAAGCTGGCCTGCTCCATGGCGACTGCATGACCGTGACGGGGAAGACCGTTGCCGAAAACTTGGCGGAGCTGAGCCCGGGCGAGCCTGATGGCGTGGTTGTTCACGCGCTCGACGATCCAATTCATGCCCAAGGCGGGATCGCGATCCTTCGAGGCTCACTTGCTCCAAAGGGGTCAGTCGTCAAGGTTGCTGGAATTGACACCTTGTTGTTTGATGGATCCGCTCGAGTGTTCAACGGTGAAGCCGCAGCGATGGAAGCGATCCTTGCTGGCTCCATTGCTCCTGGAACGGTTCTCGTGATTCGTTATGAGGGTCCAAAGGGCGGACCTGGGATGCGCGAAATGCTTGCCGTGACGGGAGCGATGAAGGGAGCCGGACGCGGTGGCGACTGCGCCCTCGTCACCGATGGCCGCTTCAGTGGCGGCACTCATGGGTTCTGTATTGGCCACGTCGCACCTGAAGCAGTTGACGGAGGTCCCATTGGTCTCGTTGCCGATGGAGACCGAATCGTCATCGATGTCGTTGGGCACACCATTGAATTGCTCGTTGATGGGGCAATCCTTCAGGAGCGGCGAAGCCAGCTCGTGCATCCAGCGCCTTTGTATACGAAGGGCGTCTTGGCGAAGTACGCCCGACTCGTGACGGGTGCAGAACTTGGAGCGGTTACCCGGGCCTAGTGAGCGGCTGCCGGTCGCGTCCGTCACTACCATTCGTCTATGGCCGGGGCTCCAGAGTTTGCGATTGATCGCGACAAGAAGCTCGCCAACCGTTGGTCACGCGAGGTGGTGGTCCTCCATCTTGGCGTCCTCGCGCTCCTAAGTACTCTTTCACTTTGGCTCTTCCATTCGCTTTGGCTTGGCGGGCACCCGGGCTCAATGCTTCTTCTGGGAGAGGTGGCGGACTCGAGCCAGCAAGTGTGGTTCCTCGGTTTCGCCGCCCATTCGCTTCAGCACCTGTCATCGCCGTTCACTTCAGATCTCATGTATGCCGGACAAGGCGGATTCAACGCCCTCTCCCAAACCTCGGACTTGGCGGTTGGCTACCTCTTGGCTCCCGTCACGTGGATGCTTGGACCAATTGCTGCCTCAACGGTGGCGACCTTCTTGGCCCCTGTTGCGACTGGTTACGCAGCGTTCTGCTGCCTGCGGACAATGACCAGTTCGCCATCGGGCCAGATTCTTGGCGCCACCTTCTACGCCTTTGTTCCAGCCACCCTTGGTCCAGCCCAAGGCGGTCACCTCATGGTGACGCTGCTCGTGTATCCACCAATGGTGTTGGCCCTGTTCTATGACCTTTTGGTGACGAAGCGTCGTTCGCCTCGACGCATCGGGATCCTTCTCGGCCTTGCGACCATTCTTCAGTTCTTCATTGGAACCGAAGTCTTGGCAATGACGGCAGTCGTCGTCGTCATTGGTCTGCTCATTGCGTGGGCACTCGCCCCTCGAGGGACTGAAGTTCCTTGGCATGCACTTGGAACCGCTGGAGGTGCGGCGGGAATATTGAGCGGTGTGGTCTTGGCCTACCCGCTTTGGATAGCGCTCGCCGGGCCTCAGCACGTGACCGGTCCAGCCTGGCCGCTCGTCCCATACTCCGCCGCCCATGTTGGTGATCTCGTCGGGTCTGTTCGCACGCTTCACGGACTTGGCTATCCAGGCACGGGCAGGAATCTCAATGAGTCCTACCTCGGGTGGGCGGTCTTAGCGGTTCTCGCGGTATCAACACTCGTGTGGAAGCGGCTCGCCTGGGTCCTCGCCCTCACTGGCATTCTGACGTGGACGCTGACCCTTGGTCGGGCATTTGCGTCAACGAGTTGGTGGGCGAATCTCCTGCCCATGCGACAGCTCAGCAGGTTGCCGCTATTTGATGCCGTCATTCCCCAGCGATTCATGCTGCTGGAGGATCTGGCCGTTGCCGCGCTCTTGGCACTCAGTATCGATGGCTGGCTTCGATTTCATCGAGAGCGGACCGCAACCACCTCAACCACGTTCGCTCGCCTTACTCGAGCGGGGATTGTCCTCGTCATCAGTCTGAGCTTGCTGCCTCTGGCCGCTGGCTACCGCCCACTCACCGCCTCACCAGTCCATGAGCCGTGGTGGTTTACCCATCGATCCCACACGATTCCACCTTCGGCGAATGTTCTCGTCTTCCCGAGCATCAATTCGATGCTTTGGCAAGCTTCAGAGAACTTTCCCTTTCGCCTTGTCGGTGGCTATGCGATCATCCCTGACCGAAATGGACAGTCATCAACGATTGGGGTGCGAGACCCACTCGACCGGTTCATTGCCAATGCCGAGAATCTTGCGCAAGGACTTCAACCACTTAACCAGAGCGAACTTCAGGACGCCCAGGACTCGCTTCGTCGTCGAAACGTCACCCATGTCGTGGTGCTGACAAAGAATTTCAATGCAGGGTATGTGGCATCAACCATGGTTGCGTTGCTCGGACGAGCACCAACCATTGACCATCGCGTCATGGTGTGGGGGGACGTTGCAGCGACCTTGCCCCGTGTCGTCGCTCCACACGCAGCTCTTGCCGTCGATGCCTGTGCGCTCAGTCATCGCCGCTCGGCGTCGGTGGCTGCAGCGTGCACGGCGACCGCACTTGGACTTTCCTGAGCGCTCACTTGGGCCGGTTTGTCTCCGTCACGTTTGGCGTGGCAGACTTGATGCGTGACCAACCAACGACTCGCCGAGGTAGTACTTCACTAGCGCGACGGTAGTCTCACGTCGCGCCTTGACCTCCCAAACGGGAGGTCGTTTTCTTTTCACCCCCCTTGCCATCAACTAGTCGGAGCACCATGCAACTCACCGGAGCACAAGCACTCATCAAGGCACTGGAAAGCCAAGGAACCGAAGTCATCTTCGGACTTCCTGGTGGCGCCATTCTGCCGGTCTATGACCCGATTCTCGATTCGTCGATCCGGCACATCCTCGTTCGACATGAACAGGGTGCCGGCCACATGGCGGAAGGGTATGCCCTGGCGACCGGCAGGCCGGGAGTCGCCATGGTGACCTCAGGTCCTGGGGCAACCAACATTGTCACGCCGCTTGCCAATGCCTACATGGACTCAACGCCACTGGTCGTGATTACTGGTCAGGTCTCAACCGCCGCCATTGGAACCGACGCCTTCCAAGAGTGCGACATCACTGGGGTGACCTCGGGAATTACGAAACACAACTGGCTCGTCACTGATCCGGCTGATCTTCCTCGGATCGTCGCAGAAGCCTTCTACGTCGCAACGACGGGAAGGCCCGGACCGGTCCTCATTGATGTCCCAAAGGATGTCTCTCAATCAATGATGGAGTGGTACTGGCCAGAAGGCACCACCGACCTTGATCTGCCGGGCTACCGACCCCCTACATCAGTCGATCCAGCGGTCATTGCCGAGGCAATTCGGATGATTGGTGAAGCAGAACGTCCAGTGCTCTACGTGGGTGGCGGCGTGCTGCAAGGCAATGCCTCCGCCGCACTGCTTGCGCTCGCTGAGCGAACTGGAGCACCGGTCGTCACGACTCTGATGGCGCGTGGTGCATTCCCTGATTCGCACCCGCAGCACTTGGGGATGCCTGGAATGCAC
>CAIQUD010000037.1 GCA_903874965.1 uncultured Actinomycetes bacterium
CCTGTTGGTGTGGCAGTTGCGAGCGGCAAGAACCGCAAAGGCGCTTGGGTACCCTGCTCGTTTCTCACCTGGAGCCGGCATTTGGATGTGGTTCATTCCGGTTGCCAACTTGGTTCTCCCCTACCAAGCATTGGCGGACCTCCTCCCGCCGGATCACCGCGACCGTCGCCTCGCTTGGGCGGCAATGGCTTCACGTCTGTTCAACATGATTGGGCTGTTGTGCATCGTCACTGCCGTCGTCGACTCCTCAGTGGCCGCACTGACGACGGGCCTCTGTGTTGAGGCGGCTGCGTCCATGGCCTGGTTGATCCTCATGCGGGCGATCGTTGGGGCAGTCGCCATCAATCACCGCGAGTTCCTCGCCGCCTCTTCCAAGAACTAGTTCTTCCTCACCGAGCGTCACCCCCTGCGGCCGTGCGCCTAATCTCTTCTGCAGTCACGTCACGAGACCACCACTGAAGGAGTAGTCATGTCGAACGAAGCTTGGGGACCACTTGCCGGCCTCATTGGTCAATGGGAAGGCGACAAGGGCCTTGACGTCTCGTACCACAACGAAAAGGGCGCAATTGGGGAGACCCCCTATCGCGAAGTCACCACCTTCAAGGCGTTTGGACCGGTCGACAATGGCCCGCAAAGCCTCATGGGACTCGACTACCGCATGGCTGCATGGAAGGGCGACGACGAAAACCCCTTCCACACCGAAATTGGTTACTGGCTCTGGGATGCAGCACATGAGCAGGTCATTCGCTGCTTCATGGTTCCTCGCGGATCGACCGTGATTGCCGGTGGTCACGTCACCGCAGATGCGACGGAATTCGTCCTTGGTGCAGAACTCGGTTCGAAGACCTACGGCATTTTGTCCAATCAGTACCTCGACAAGAACGCCACCACGTTGCTCTATGACTGCACGATTACCGTTGGCGATGGCGTGTTCTCCTACGACTCCACGACGACCTACAAGCACTACCGCTCCGATGACCTCATCTTGCACACCGACCGGAACACCCTTCACCGAGTCTCGGACTGATCTCACCGCAGCTATGGCCATTGGCCAACGTTTGTTCCACCTTCAACTGAAAGAGAACCCACACCATGTTTGAGTGGTCTGAAGAACACCTCGCGATCCGTGACGCCATTCGTTCCTTTGTTGAGAACGAAGTCGTTCCGCACATCGACGCCATTGAGCACGACGGAGTTCCTCCCTACGACATCATCCGGAAGATGTACATGACCTTCGGCATGGATGAAATGGCGAGGGAGTCGTTCAAGCGTGCCCTCGAGCGCAAGCGTTCGGGTGAGACGGGCCGACCAGAACGCAAAGCTGGCGACAACTCAGCCGCGATGACCCTCATCCCCATCATTGAGCTCTGCCACCACTGCCCGGGCATCGTGACGTCCATGGGCGTCTCAACCGGTCTTGCTGGTGGCACCATCATGAAGGGTGGCACCCCAGAGCAACTCGAACGCTGGGGACTCGACCTCATGACGATGGACAAGATCGGTGCCTGGGCCATTACCGAGCCAGATTCCGGTTCTGATGCACTCGGCGGCATGCGCACGACCGCTCGCCCCGATGGCGACGAGTACATCCTCAATGGGTCAAAGACCTACATCACCAATGGTCCATACGCCGACACCATGGTTGTCTACGCCAAGCTCGACGATGGCAGTGAAGCCGACCCTCGCAAGCGCGAAGTGTTGACGTTTGTGCTCGATAAAGGCATGGAAGGACTGGTGCAGTCCGAGCCCATGCGCAAGATGGGCCTCAAGTCCTCGCCAACAGGAGAGTTGTTCTTCTCCGATGTCCGCGTCGGCGTTGACCGTCTGCTCGGCGGCCGAAAGGATGCAAGCCAAAAGGTTGCAGGGCGCGAGTCGGCCAAGGAAAACTTTGTGACCGAGCGTGCTGGCGTCGCTGCGATGTCACTTGGCCTCATTGAAGAGTGCTTGAAGCTCTCCATTGACTACGCCAAGTCAAGGGTCCTCTGGGGGAAGCCCATTGCGCAGCACCAACTGATTCAGTTGAAGCTGGCAAAGATGGAAGTTGCCCGTCTCAATGTGCAGAACTTGGTGTTCCGCCACATTGAAATGAGTTCTGCAGGCAAGACGCCAACCCTCGCCGAAGCGTCGGCGATGAAGCTCTACTCCGCGCAAGCAGCGTCAGAAGTTGCCATGGAGGCGGTGCAACTCTTCGGAGGCAATGGGTACATTGCCGAATACCGAGTTGAGCAACTCGCCCGTGACGCGAAGGTGTTCCAGATCTACGCCGGAACCGACGAGATCCAGATCACCCACATCGCACGAGACTTGCTGGTCTAGTTCGCCACGCGTTCGTGGCGTTCGTGCGGCCCGACTGTCGGGCCACCGCAAGTTCTGAGGACTAGACGACGGTCAGCGTGATTGGCACCGCTGCGAGCGCCTTGCTGACTGGGCAGTTGACCTTGGCGCCTTCGGCGAACTCGGCAAAGGCTTGGGCGTCAACGCCTGGGACGTCACCGGAGACGGTGAGGCGAATTTCGGTGATCCCTTGACCAGGAACGAAGTCAACCTCAGCACTCGTCTCGAGCTTGGTCGCCGGCGTGCCGTTCTTTGCAAGTGCTGACGACAGCGCCATGGAGAAACATGAGGTGTGAGCGGCTCCAAGCAATTCTTCTGGAGAGGTCTTTCCATTGTGGCGCTCTGCGCGTGAGGGCCACGAGACATCAAACTCGCCTGCGCCTGAGGACACGAGCGTCACATGACCTGAACCTTCAAGAAGCGTTCCTTGCCATTCGGTCTTTGCCGTCGAGGTATTTGCCATGGTTGCTCCTGTTTCGTCGGGGAATCGCCTGCAACCTACCGGCAAGAACCGGAGACTCAATCAGGCCGTGGCCAACTGTTGGTAGAACTTTGCAAATTGACTCGCACTCAGCGGGCCGACATGACGCTCCACCATCTCGCCGTCTGCACCAATGAACACGGTGTCAGGAAACCCCGGCAAATTGAAGAGGCCGGACACAATGCGGTAGGTCGGATCTGAAACGAGGGGTTCTTTGAATCCGAGGGAGCGCGCGAACACCGGTCCATTCGTCCGATTCTCTTCCCGCCCGTCGACACCAATGACGACAACTCGAGAAGACGAATGCTGCTCGAGGTACTTGGCCAAATTCGGCAGTTCGCGTTTACATGGCTCACACCACGAGGCAAAGAACACGAGCACCGTGGCCATTCCTCGATGTGCTGGTGAGCCAAAAGGTGCCGTGACTCGTCCGGGTCCCGTCGCCGAAGGGAGGGTGATGCTCGGAAGATAGACCTTCTTCGTTGCGGTTGTTGTGCCCACCAGCAGCGCCAACGTTGCGACAACGATCAAAGCAATTGCGAGCACCAGAATGAGTGCGCGTCGACTCCTCGAGGTTCGAGGCAGTCCCTCAAGCTCTCCATCATGAGTTGGGGTCATCGCCACCACCCCAGCCTAGGACGGTGAGATGTGGTGCTTTCAGGCGCTCAATGAGAAGAGCCATAGGGGACTTGGACCCCAAACGAGGTCGTCGTCATCCACTTCGATCCAGCAACGTTCCAAACAGTGACGAGTGAAGCAATCTGTCGCCGAACATGGTCAACAACGCTCAGTACCTGCATGGTGCCAGAGGGTGAGAACACGACCGCCCTCGCATTTGGGGGAAGTGAACTGAACGCCGTCACGACACCAGTCGGTCCGATCTGAACGAGCACCGATCCATCCCCAATTCTCCCGAGCACCGCGACCGATCCATTCATCGAGACCGCAGTTGCCGTTACCTTCTCGAGCGTTGCCCTTGCGACCACCGAGTCGTGCCAAGCCATTCCTGCGGTAATGGCGTGCAGTTCAACTGAATGCTTCTTTGGCAACCAGACAACCTCTCGAAGACCAAGAGCGGTCGCTTCGAGTCGGAGTGTCGATCGAGGTGTTGACGACTGAGCGTTCGTCGGCATCGCTGTTCCCGTTGGCGTGACGGCCGAGGACCGGACTGCGCCACTGCAGGATCGACCGAGCACTGGACCCGCACCAGTCAGGGCAACAGCGACGAGACGGCCTCGGCAAGGACCTTGACGGAGCACTGCTGCTTGGAGTGCTTTCGGCAAGCGAACGGTGTGCCAACTGGTCCCATTGAGTGACTCATGGAGGCGACCTTGCGCATCGAGCAGCGCAGTGATGCCGCGTCGCTGCGTGAGTGCGTTTGGGGCACGTTGGATGCTGCCGTCGAACAGACCCGGCACCCACGTCGCTCCATCATTTGTTGAGGCGAGTGGGGTGAAACGAAGCAGCTGCGAGGGAAGCGTGGCGGTCACGAGCCTCGGACCAAAATTCGCCATGACGATGCCACCATTGGTCGCCACGCCAGGCGGCGTCTCAACCGTCCACTTGGTTCCTCGTTCCACAACGACATCACTAAACCGCTCAATTGACGACGAGAGATCTCCGACGGTCAAGACCGTCGTTGCTTGGATTGCATTCGTCGTCGACGCAGTGAGTGGCAAAGAAACTGGGCGAGGAGTCGATGCACCTGCAGCCGCCATCAGAAGGACCGACATCGGCAAAGCTGCCGAGAGGAAGGGCCAACGCCTCATGGGAGCACCGTTCGAAGTTCACGGGCGAGCAAGGCGGAATAACTGTCGTGAAGGACGCCTGTTCCTCCCGGCGTCGAATTGAGAATGATCCGCACTCGACCCTTCGCATCAAAGACATACGTCAGGTCGTTATGCAAGGTCATCGCTCCACCAGCGACATTCACCGTCCCAGCGTTGTAATAGGCCCAGACACGCTCGAGTTCAGGAAGCGGTCCGGTCAAGAAGTACCAATTCTTGACGCTATTGAGGCCAAGGTGTCGGTTGAAGGCTCGAACCGCATCAAGTGAGGTGTAGGTCGGATTGGCGAGCACTGCCACGAGCGCAACCTTTGAGGCGTCACTTCCGAGCAATGAACTCGTCACCGCCATTTCGCTGCCAATCTCCGGACAGTCAGTGACGCACACTGGATCAAGGAACGTCATGGCAATGGCCCGACCTCGGAACGTCGCCATGGACACTGGCACGCCGTGTTGATCAACAAGATGGAGCGGATAGGCAGCAAAGTTCGCCTTCTGCGGTGGATCATTGAGCGCCAACGCCAGCACTGGATCAGTCGATCCAACGAGCGCCGCGACCCCGAGTGGAATTACCCCTAGGGCAATGACGAGAACTGACGCAATCGTCGAGGTCCAGAGCACGATCGGGTGCGGAAGGCGTTGTGGCACTGGCGCCGACTCCGTCTGCTCCGGCGCCGCCAGTGACTCAAGCGCTGACGCCGCAAGTTCCTCCGACGGCTGAAGTGTGGCTGTTCCAACGGCAAACAGGAGTACCGCCAAGGGGATCATGTTGTTGGGGTCGGTCGCCAGACCTCCAAAGACACCGAGATCTTGCACCAAGACCCAAACGGCAAGGAAGAAAACAATGCCAATCCACATTGCCACCTTCAGGTACTTCGTTGAGCGAAGAACGAACACCCAACCAACGCCAAGGAGAAGGCAAACAGCAAGCCCATTCACAAGGATTGGCCAATGGGCCGCAAACGAAGAGAAGTGACGGACGATCGCGGACAAGAACGAGGGTTGACGAACGTCCGCCATGTCTGATGCCATGGATGCGAGTTGGCCAACCACCTGGCCCTTGGCGTCGATACCTAACCAGGTGCCCCTGCCAGGGAATCCCTGCAGGATGCCTGCGGCGATCAGTGCTCCACCAAGGAGCCTTCGAATGAGGAGTTGAAAACGCGGAGCTGCCCACTGTGCCGTTGGAACGAGGAGCAGCACTCCCCCGAGGACATAGAGAAGTGACGCACCCGGAGCGCCGAGTAGCAGTGAGGCGCCAGGAGCAAAGATGCCGCCGAAACCCGAACTCACCCAAATGACGAGCGCCCACGCAATGCCTGCCAACGCAGCAAGCCGTGACGGCACGCCACGCTTGGCCAAGAGCATCCAGATGCCAATACCAAGCTGAATCCAGAGGACTGCAACCGCCGAAACAACTGGCTGACGAATCCAGATTCCAGCACCCGAAGCGGCAAGATGCTGCACCCACGATGGAGAGGTCTCGGCCCCTGCTTTCAGGACGCCATCTGGGAGACCGAGTGGCATTGAGGGCTGGGCTTGAAGGAGTGCATCAAGAATCCACAGTCCTGCGAAGCCATAACGCAGAACTGCCCGAGCACGAGGCTCGGGCGAGTTGTTGCGAGGTTGTGTGGCGGGACCGGACAACAGCAGCCACAGCAGTGAACCGGCGAGCAGGATCGCCAGAACAATGAGGCATTGGTGAAGGAGGAGGGTGTGGAATGCCTCGACGACGACCGGGTTCCCGGTCTCGACACCGCCACCACCCATTCCGGTCACCGGGTTCCGCCTTCGCTCGTTTGCAACTGCAACGTAAGCGTAGTGGGCGGAGACCCGGTGACCATAAGGAGTGGACTACCGCGCTCCGACGTACTCCAGAAGGTCACGGCGGTCGTGCTCAAGCTCAACAATTCGAGACTTGACCACGTCACCAATTGAGACAAGTCCAAGAAGGCACCCGTCATCGACGACTGGAACATGCCGAATGCGGCGCTCAGTCATGAGGGTCATCATGTCAGTGACGGCCATCGTGCTGGGACAAGTCACGACATCTCGGGTCATGACGCCCGATACCTGTTTTTCCAGGGCACCGTGGCCGTCTTCGACGAGTCTTCGGGCGACGTCCCGTTCGGAAAGTATGCCCATGAGCTCCCGCTCGGGGCCGAGCACGACAAGTGCCCCTACATCCCATTTCGCTAGAAGGCGTACCGCCTGATCCAGCGATGCGTCAGACCGAACGCTGTAGACGTCTCGGCCCTTCACATCGAGTAGGTGACGAAGTTGCATCGCACCTCCTTCTCAGAACCCCCCCACCCTGGTTAGGTTCTGCCGTGAACCTACGCCCAACTCGTGAGGAAGTGAAGAGCAATCTTTGCAAGCGCGAGAAACCCGCTAGTTGTAGGGGTGACGCACCTGAAGGCGGTCCGTCAAACTGGATACTCGTTGGACTTGGCGACTAATTGCCGCTCGAAGCACGGCATCACTGCCAATGACCGTGACCGAGGTCTTGGCCCGAGTGATCGCGGTATACAGCAGCTCCCTCGAGAGAATTCGATTGACCGAAGGCGAGAGCGACACAATGACTTGCTCATACTCACTGCCTTGGCTCTTATGAATCGTGAACGACCAAGCCGGAACTGCCTCATCAATGGCATGGACCGGTCGACGACGAGCGGATGGGCCGCCAGGAAGAAAGAACACCTCGCGCCCATCTTGGGTGGCACAGACCACGCCAACATCACCATTGGAGAGCCGCTCCGCAATGGGCTTCGATGGTGACTGTTCATTGCGAAGCACCATGACGGGGGTGCCAACGAGCATTGCTGCTCCTTGGCGACCACGTTCGGGGAAGACCGCACCGCGGACTTGGTCTCGCCACCAGGCGACCGACCACGGTCCCTCACGATTTGCGCAGAGCACCACACTTGATTGCAGGAGTTCCAACGCTCGTTCAAAGGAACCTTCCATTGCGGTTCGTTGAATGTTGGTTGCATGAGCAATCACCTGGGGAAGCTCCTGCTGGGCATCTATTGACCGATGGAGTTCCGTTGGGAAGTCATGAAACGCCTGCATGACCGCGGAGAAATCGCCGGTATTGATGGCATTCGCGAGCGAACGAATTGCATGCGTGCTCCGATGACTCGTCGTGAGCTTGGTCACGAGAGGGGCAATCGGTGCATCCTCGGTGGTGCCCGCTTCGACGAGATCTCGCAGCACTGCACCAACTTCGACCGACACGAGCTGATCGGGATCACCCACGAGCACAAGGTGTCCACGCTCGCCACACCGCAAGAGTTGGTCGAGCAAGGTCAGCTCAAGCATGGACACCTCGTCAACAATGACGAAGTCACACTCGAGTTGGATCGTCGAGACCGATGCATCAGGACGGATCTTGAGCAATCGATGAATCGAACCTGATCCTGGAGCAATCAGAAGTTGCTCACTGAACCGCTCGAGCCCAAGCGGACCAAAGGAGTGATCAATGGCTTCACGCATTCGCACGGCGGCCTTTGCCGTCGGCGCACAGAGCGCAACGGTGAAGGTGCGACTGTTCAGCTCCGCATATTCGGCCAGCAGCTTTAAGAAGGTTGCAATTGCCGTGGTCTTCCCGGTCCCCGGACCTCCCGTCAGCACGGAGATCCGTCGAGTCAGTGCATTGGTAATGAATCGTGTGACCTCGTCACTCAAGGTTTCTGAGCCCTCACGCTGCAGGAGTTCGTTCAGATCCGGGAGAAGCTGCTCATCAGCCCCCACTGAATGCTCGGTCGAAGCTGCGCTGAGCAGTCGTGTTGCAATTTCGCACTCAGCGAAGGCATACCGCCGAATCGTCGCGAATTGTGCGGTTCCATTCACCATGGACAGCACAATCGGTGGCCCTGTTGGCGCAACACTCGCTGCGCCAAGTTCTTCGCGAGCGACGAGTCGAGCATTGGCGTTGAGCAGTGCCGCCACGAGTGCCTCTGGCGTGATGGAGCTCATCTCGTCGTCGTGTCCACTGCGCTCTGACAGAAGTTCCTGGAGAAGCTCATGTAGGGCGTCGGTCTCAAGGGCAAGGGCAACGTGGTTCAGTCGAATCGCCTTCGCCAAAATCAGCAACGCGAGTTGAAGATCGTCACCAACAGCAATCGCTGGTCCGTCTCGTTGCGCAAGCCGAACTGCTCCATGAACGAGGAGAAGATCACCTTCGGTGAACTCGAAGGAAGAACCGTGCTCCATAGGCGCCGTCGTCATCGCTGCCTTCCTTGGCCTGCGAGGATCTTTGAAACCTCAACCACGACGTCAGACGGAATGTCCCACGTCGCCAGGCCATCGCCGGGGCGAACGTGAGGTCCGACTGCTCCGCGGACGTAGAAGTAGCAAATGCTCCCAAGATGCGTCTCCGGGAGGTAGTCCGGAAGGCGTCGTCCGAGGTATCGGTGAAGCGCCACCATGTAGAGCAACCCCTGGAGTGGATATCCAGCCAGAGCCATCTCCGCAGCGAGTCCGTCTGGCGCAAACGAAGAGGCACGCTTCATTTGATTGCTCTTGTAGTCAACGATATTGAACCGACGATTTTCCGTCCCTATCCGGGCAACAAGGTCAATACTTCCGTTGAGGAAACCGTGGAAGAGGCGACCTCGCTCCGCAGGCGCCTGAGCAATTCCACGGAAGAAGTCCACATACGGGCCATCTGGATCTCCAGCGACGACAGCTTCTGCAAGCTCCACCAAACGGTCCACCTGAGGACCTTCACCACCGAGCGGAAGGGTGAAACGCATCTCGCTCACCGTCGAGGCAGCTGGAGAGGATCTCAGGTCAAAGAGACTCAGATGCTGAAACGCCTCGCCGAGTGGATGACGAAGGATCTGAAGAAACTCTTGAACGACGAGGTCGGGATTCTTGAAGGTGACCCCCTGCTCGTTGAATCGTTGCACCACAAGGTCGGAAATATCGACCTCCGTTCGTCCTTCTCTGCTTCTGAGGAGGTCCTCCAACACCGCATGGAGGGCAATGCCAATGTCGGCCCCACCTCGACGCTCGAACGCATCACTCGTCGCAGCCTCTTCCAGCTCACCTTCTCCATAGGTGTCTTCGGCGAGCGCCCCCGCCATTGCACCAGTGACCTCTCCGTCCGACAGATCTGGGCTTGAAGATGATTGGTCATGAACATCGCCGAGATGAATCTCTGTGTAGGACCACCGACGCAACAGTTCATCAATGGCAGGTGGATCAACGATCCCCTCGAGATCAAGACGGACACTGGACTCGACGGGAAGGTGACCCCGGTCGATCAAGGCTCCGGTGTTCACTCGAACGAGAGGAAGTGAGGCGGCGAATGGTGCGCCTGCGTTCTCGCAACGTTGCGCTGCCGCCTCGATCGAATCGCGCTCGGCAATTCTCGATGACTCGACCAGGAGCCGCCACAGGCTGGTCTTTGAGATTCGTTGCCGATTCGAGTTTTTCTCTTTTGGATAGCCATGATGATTGAGATCCGAGATCCACACAATGAGCGACTTCTTCGCTCGGGTGAGCGCAACGTAGATGAGGCGTGCCGTCTCGTCGGTTCGTTGGCGTTCCTCGTCGAGTGACAACTCACTCTGATCGCCCACGCTCTTGGCCGAGAGCCGTCCGAAGTCAACGAGCCTTCCATCGGGCAAGGAAACAATGCCCCGCTGGGGCGCCTTGTCCTTGCCGCGGGGCGATGGCTCGATTTCTGGAATGAGGACGACGTCGAACTCAAGTCCTTTCGACGCGTGAATGGTGGTGACGACCACCGAACCTCCATCGCTCTCCACTCGACGCGCTGAAGCATCTACTCCGGCTTCATCAACCTCTGGAAGCGACATCTGCTCTTCAAGCCACGCGAGCGCCAACGTTGGCGTGACGCCAGAAGGGAACGCAGACCCGAGCAGATCGAGGAGATGATCAAGGTCAGTCCAAGAACGCTCAGGAAATCCGTCCCTCAGGACGCATCCAATCGTGGCGCGATTCATGAGGCGACGGCTGAGTGAACCAGGACCAAATGCCTCGAGCGCTTGGGCAAGACCTGGTATCTGATCGGCTTCGTGATACCGAAACCACGTGAAGACGAGCATTCCCGTCCTCCGTGGGTTGGTCGGCTCCGCCAAGACCCAGAAGAGAACCCTTAGTTCCTCCGCAGCTCTCGAAGTGAAGACAGGTTCGGTGCGTGTCTGCACGGCCTTGATCCCGTCTTGACGAAGCGAGGAGAGGACCTCCTTGGCAACGCCATTGGTGCGCGCCAAGACCGCAATCTGCTCAGGAGCAACACCGTCCTCCAAATGGCGGGAAACCACACCAACAAGATCAGCAATCACCGAACGCCG
>CAIQUD010000038.1 GCA_903874965.1 uncultured Actinomycetes bacterium
GGCCACTTCAGCCTTGGTTAGACCTTGGTGCACGACCGACAACACAATGACTCGAGCCTTGGACATTCCCCATCGTGGGGGTCATGCCAGTATCAACGATGACGCGACACAGGTATCAACAAGGTCGTGAACCTAAACACCTCCGCCCGCACCAGATGGGCTGATCCCCGTTGAGGGGACATCATTTATGAAGATGAAACCTGTTGGTTCAATGAGCGACGACAGTCCGTCGGGCCGACAACGGCCGAGGAAGTCCAGAAACAGTGGAGCCATTCCGACCGTCGTAAGCAGAGCGAGGAGTTGGTTCGGTCCAATTTCGTATTTTAAGTTCCTACTTACCCACCAAGAAGGATCCCCCTGAGCTGAACCACTGGTTTTGCGAGTCCTGATGCTCCACTAGGGAGCAGGAGAACTCACCGTGAAGAGAAGGCATCATCACCCACCAGACTGGGTCATCTGCAAGTTCGCTGCCTGCTTGATCTCTCGTAGGCGTTCGGCGAAGCAAGCAGCGCAATTACGTGGCGCACCAAGATTAGGATTCCTTCGTCGTGGAACGTAGACGGAGTTAAATCAACGATGCTGAGAGTTAAACAGGTGTGTGGCTCGTTGAGGCTCCAGGTATTTTCGTTGTGGAGTTCACGCATCATCGCCATCGCGCTCATCATTTTTTCTGGTCTGTCGTGTGCTCGAGTTTCAGCGACGGCAGGAACGAAGCAGTCGCTCCTCCCTGAAGTTGCGGCCGTGCAAGGGCAAGTGGCCCTTTCGTTGGCGGTCAGACACCTGCCACCGAATCTCATTCCCCAATTGAGTGGTGAAGAGAATGCGATCTTCACCGGGAATCCATGCCTTGATCAGCCCGGATACCGGACAGCGCCCAATGGTTGTGCATTTGGCAGTCTCCATGCAAAGGCGACACTGGACCTTGTCGGAGATTCATTTGCCGAGATGTGGATCCCAACGTTTCATGCGCTAGGCCTCAAATACAATTTCCGAGTCATCGCGTTTGCCCGTTATGGATGTGTCAATGCATCACTGGTCATCATCAATTGGCTCAGAACTGTTGACCCAGGGTGTGCGCCGTGGCGCCAGAATGTGATCCACGAAATCCAGATGCAGTCTCCGCCTCCGTCGATGATTGCTTTTGCCCAGTTTCACCCAGCGTTTTTCATTCGGCCGACCAATGCCGATGGAAGGGCACTCACCGCTGCCCAATGGAATACCGGCCTCGCCAAAACCTTTGATCAGTTTCGCAAAATGTCTGCAATCAAGGTGCTTGTGGTCGGGACACCTTGGGCCCAGAGTGATCCTGCGGTGTGTCTTTCGACGCACCTCACAAGTGTGCAGGCCTGCACGACACCGGTTGGCGCGGCCTATATCGCGGGACAAGATGCGGCTGATGCCGGCGTGGCGCGAGCGCACGGCGTGCAGCCCATTGATGTCACGAGACTCTTTTGCAGCAAAGGCCAGTGTCCGGACGTTGTTGCTGGTCTTTTGACCCATGCAAACCAAATTCACATGAACACGTACTACGCAACCTATCTGGCCCCTGCGATGGGACAGCTGCTCGGTTGTGCAGGACTCGTCTCGTTGTCGGCTCCTCAGAATCTCCTTGCAGAGAAGTTTCTCGCTTCGCTGCAAGGAGTAGCTACCCGGTCCGCCTGCGCAGCATCAGGCGTCGCATGAAGCGTTTGCTCGGCGCAGCTCATCGACTTGTCTTGCGAGTGTCTTCCAGTTGACATCGTCGTTAGCGAAATCACCGACTCGGAAACGTCGTTCTCGGTGTCTTGTTGTTGCCCCCACATCGAGGTGGTCTCCTCGTGATCCTGGGGTGAGTCACCGCGGCGAGCAATAACGAATCTAGGCATTTCATCGAGGACTGACCATACCGAGTAGTGACCAATTTTTTTCAGCGCAGAGCAGCCCTCGGATCCGGTAGCTCTTGAGGCATCGGAAGCCAAAGGCCTCACGTTTGCACTGCGTAACCCAAATTGTTGACTGTCTCGGTGGTCACGTTCGAGACCGATACGTCATATCGGGCGGCGATCTGGTGCCGCCAGCGCTTGAGCGTGCGACCGAGACTGCGAACCTCACTGGGCTGTCCTTCGTTGTGTACGTCGTCGCAAAGATGGACAACCCATTCCAAGGCCAGGGCAGGAAATATAGGTCCGGACAATACCGAAGTTTGGACAGGATTTTTTTTGGGGGGGGAATGCTTCGACCACCACCTTCACCCAACTTTGGTCCCGGAAGAACTCGACATCAACGCATATTCGGAGTTCCTGTGCGCAAGACAGGCCCTGCTGGCATCCCGCCTCAGCTCATTCCTAAGGGGGTGGTAGTGAATCGCATACTGGAGGGCGTAATCGACCGGTTCAACAGCTTACTCAATGACCTGTTCACTGCGGAGCTTGAGGCTGCGTTCTATACTGAAGATGAAGCGGTCATTTCGGCTCATTCTAAAACCATGGAGTATCTAATTTACCCGATGTGATTCACTGAAGAGGAGCTATCGTATGACGGTAGCGAAACGTAGTCTGATAGCAGCAATTGCAGCGATCACGCTTGTACCGGTTTGCTCCACCTTGGCATCTGCTTCAAGCGGCGCAAGATCATCCTTGGCTTCAAAAGCGGCAGCAACA
>CAIQUD010000039.1 GCA_903874965.1 uncultured Actinomycetes bacterium
AGTCCTGCGTTTTCAAGTTCTGCCAATTCCTTGGCCGAGCGCTTGATGTCGCCCGAATAGTTGAGCATCGCGCTGATCTTCATTGGGGTCCTCCTCGATTGAAGATCCCAGCGTACTTCGGCTCCAACAAATCAGGTGGCTGCAGCGACGGCACAGCGATTCGGCCCGATTTCGAGCTCACTCAACTCGTCCAGAGGCTTGTCCGCGTCACCTTGATTGGCAACAACGATCAATTGGTAGTTCGGTGGTCGCTCTTTGGCCTGACCTGCCGCCCACTCAATGAAAGCGTCTCGCTCCATGGTGAGTGGAACCAGCCGCCACCGAAGTTGACCGAGGGTCGCGTGGACGACCACGTCCGGTTGCACGTCCACACCTTCTCCGACATGCGCCGGAAGGATGAGGACGCCATCATCGAGTTCATCGGTGTGGACATGGATTGAGTGATAGAGATTCGCAGCGAATTCAGCCGCACGCTCGGCCAGGTCTGGACGGCCAACCCCATCGAGGAACAAGGTGTCCCCCGTCAAGAGTGCTGCACCTTCGACGAGAAACATGGTCGAACCCATGGTGTGCCCAGGAGACGCCAATGGCACAACGGTCGCGGAGTACTGCCCTTCGCCAAGTTCAATCCGCTCGGGCATTTTGGCGTGCTCGAAGTGAACGGGCTCTGCGTCGCCCAGATACAACGGGGCCTCGGCGATCGCTGCGAGTGCACGGCCCCCTGAGAGGTGGTCGGCATGGAGGTGGGTGTCGAGCACGGCAACAATCCGCCAACCTCGAGCTTCGGCAACCTTGACGTACTGAGCGATCTCGGTTGAGGGGTCGACGACCACGCATTCACCGGCTGCTCCGATGACGTAGCCGAGGCACCCCTTCCCGCGTCGGCGAACTTGGACAATGGTGGCGCGGCCAACATTCACGGTTGCTTCGTCGTAGACATTGGCCCACGCCGCCATGCCGCCTTCAATGGACGTCGCGTCGTAGAAACGCTGCTCAAGGAGCAATGCCGCCGATGCGGATCTCGCTCCTGCCGCGCACATCGTGAATACCTGTGCGGTCCGGGGAATGCGATTGAGATGGTGAGGAAGTTCAGCCAACGGAAGGTTGACTGCTCCGGGGACATGCCAAGCTTCGAACTCCTCTGGAGTCCGAACATCCAAGAGATACGTCACTTCGTCACGATCAAGACGATGGAGCAGTTCACTGGCAGTAATGGTGCGCATTTGTTTCTCCTCACCTCCACCCTAGCGAGTTGATTCCGCCAATTTTCACCGTTGGAGGAGGCAAAGCGACCTAGAGGAGATCCAACATTTTCGAACATTCGGCCTCTGAGAGATTGGGGTCTCGCACCTTCCAATGCACCACTTCGTTGAGCGAGGGCCGAAGATCATCGAGGTTCCGTCCAGCAAGAAATCGACGGAGAAGGATCGATCGACCAAACGTTGCGAGTCCTCGCTCAATCAAACCACCTGAAAGCTGTCCAGCAGCAAGAAGTGCCCAGGTTAAGGCAACATCCACGTTGGGATCACCTGCACAGGCATTGGTCCAATCAATGATGATCGGACCGCGACTCGAGAGCATGACATTGAGTGGATGAAGGTCGAGGTGAAGGAGCGAGGTTCCCGTTCCGACTGGCGCAGCACTCAGAAATTCCGGAGCCTCTACCTTGTGCACCGCGTCGTGCAGTTGGCTCAAGGTTGTTCCAAATGCTCCGATTTTCCAAGGTCGCTTTGACGCGGCTTCAACCATTGTTGGTCCATCAATGCGCTCCATGACCAGTGCTCGTCCATCTTCAACGACGTCCATGACGACCGGCACGGGCAACCCTTGTTCCTTCGCGTACCGGAGCACTTGGGCTTCTCCAACTTGTGACACCCCGCGCCGAGACCTTCGCAGCACGAGCTCATTGCCGAATTCAAAGATGTCGGCATCGCGCCCTCTCGCAAGCAGGCGGCCGACTTCGCTCATTCCTGGCCAAAGGTCGACGAAACCTCGGAGAAGGCTGCGTCAAGAATGGCTACGCCTTCGTCAACTTCGTCTGGCGTCACGGTGCACGGAGGGACGCAGTGGATTCGGTTGTAGTTCGCAAACAAGAGCAAACCCTTTGCCTTGGCTGACGCAACGAGCGCAGTCATCTCTGGGCTCGTTCCTCCATAGGGGGCGAGTGGCTCTTTGGTGTCCCGATCTCGAACGAGGTCCAACGCAAAGAACACGCCGAGACCACGAACCTCACCAATCAGTGGGTGACGTTCGGCCAAGGCACGGAGCATTGGTCCGAGGTGATCTCGACCAATCATGGCGGCGTTGCTCACGATGCCTTCTTCTTCCATTGCGGAAATTGTCGCCACTGCGGCGGAGCAGGCGAGCGGGTGGCCGGAATACGTGAGTCCTCCGGGGTAGACCCTGTTCGCGAAGGTTGCCGCGACGTCATCACTGATGATGACTCCCCCAAGTGGGACGTACCCGGAGTTCACGCCCTTGGCAAAGGTGACGAGATCTGGAACGACGTCGTACTGCTCAAAGGCAAACCACGACCCAGTCCTCCCGAAGCCACACATCACCTCATCGGCGATGTAGAGAATGCCGAATTCATCGCACAGCGCACGTAGTCCAGCGAGATAGCCCGGCGGTGGCGGCATGATGCCAGCCGTTCCTGGAACGGTCTCCAAAATGATTGCGGCGATCGTCGATGGTCCTTCAAAGGAGATGAGATCTCGCAAGTGCTCGAGTGCTCTGGTGGTCTCTTCCTCTTCGGACGATGAGTGAAACGCGGTTCGGTAGAGGAAAGGGCCGAAGAAGTGAACAACACCTGCAGTCGCCGTGTCATTGGCCCACCGGCGGTGATCGCCGGTTAAGTTGATGGAGGTCGCTGTGGCGCCGTGGTAACTGCGATAGGCCGAAAGGACCTTTGGCCGGCCCGTATGCAACCGGGCCATTCGCACGGCATGCTCGACTGCTTCGGTTCCACCATTGGTGAAAAAGACCTTGTTGAGGGTTGCAGGTACACGCTCAGTTATGAGCCTTGCGGCCTCGCTGCGTTGGTCATTGGCGTGTTGTGGCGCAATCGTGCAGAGCTTTGCTGCTTGCGCCTGAATTGCAGCCACCACTTTTGGGTGCTGGTGGCCAATGTTGGTATTCACCAATTGACTTGAGAAATCTAAGTAGCGCTTCCCAGAAGCATCGGTGACGTAACTCCCTTGTGCAGACTCCACCACCATTGGGGTGATGAGGTCTTGAGCTGACCAGGAGTGAAAGACATGAGCTCGATCAAGCTCATAGGTTCGGGCGCCACGTTCAGCGGCAGTTTGATTCGACATGAAAGCCCTCCTCGAGCGTTGACGTCACGCTACTTCGACACTTTTGTCTCGATCAGCCCTTTTTGCGGTCCTGAAGTTTTGCCGAGACCTCTTCACGCTGCGCACGAATTTGGCGAGGGGTCAACGCTTCGGCTTCAGGATCCATACCAACCGCAGTGAGCAGTGCTGTCGGATCAAAGGTCATCATCGCTGGGTCAATACCAAGTTGTTTTGAAATCGTCTCGCCATACGTCGAGGCGAAATAGGCAGAGATAAACGCGAACTCTGCCAAGAGATTGAGGTCAGGGGCAAGATTGGCGATCGCTGCGTCGAGGAACATGATGTCCTTCATATAGAGGACCACTTCCTTCGGCACTTTGAGGCCATGAGCAGATC
>CAIQUD010000040.1 GCA_903874965.1 uncultured Actinomycetes bacterium
CCGCTTTTCGTTCACTCATTGACAGGTCCATGACACCGGCTTAGGTGGCACCGCTCACCTGAACCAAACGGGCTTGTTTGGCGGAGGTTTCTTCGTGAGGCAATGAAACGCCTACGCGGAGGTTTCTCGTGAGTCAACTCGCTCCGTCTGGGAGCCATGGGTGAGGCGCTGTAGACTCGTTTCTCTACTCGGGCGAGTGGCGGAATAGGCAGACGCGCTGGATTCAGGTTCCAGTGTTCGAAAGGACGTGGGGGTTCAAGTCCCCCCTCGCCCACGTTGTGAGGTCGCGAGACTTCGCGGACGCGTTGAACCCTGTGGATTTGTTCAGAGAGGTTTCCCCAACTCGTCCTCGGCTTCACTCAACTCTTCAGCCAACTCGCTCGCCGACTCGACCGTGAGTCGCCCTTTTCGAGATCCCCTCCACACACCGAAGGCCACCAGAGCAATCGTGAGCAGCGTCAACTCGATTCGGTGAGCGCCAATCCAGTGGTTGAGGTGCAGAATCGGCGAAGCGAAGACGTCGCCCAGCTTCCAAATCAGTACAACCCGTGCCACGGTGCCGATGACATTCAAGCTGGCGAAAACCCATACCTTCATGCGTGTGGCGCCGGCTAAGAGGCAAATCCACTGATTGGGCAGCACAACGACGGTGGCATAACTGGTGCGGGCGAAAAGACGTTCCAGCCACAGGACCACGAACGCTCCGGAGCCAAGCTTGTTCTCCATCCACCGGATCGCCGCATCGCCGTAGCGTTGTCCGAACCAGTAGAAGAAGGGGTCTGTCGCGAGTAGACGGAAGATAGCGATTGGTATGAACGCGATGGGGCTAATCGTTGGAGCGACGAGCACCAGATTTCGAATGCGCGGATTGCAGAGAATCAGCACGGCGGGAGCTGAGATCAGCAGCGTTGGCGCCATTGCGTCGCCCACCCACGCGAGAATCGTAGTGAGCGCCATCGGAATCGCGAAGAGCAGGACTCCGTTGCGATCCATAGGACGCACGACGCGTTCTGCCACTTGAACAGTGTACGTAGTCAACTTCGTCGCGGCCACGCGTGACGAGGAGCGATGCCGAAACGCGCGGCGCGCTGGCGTCCCACTTCGAGACGTGGAAGCCCCTTCCCGGTCCACGACCTGCAGGAGTAAGACCGAGAGAGCAGGAAGGGTTCAACGGAGATGACGCATCGGGCGAATTGGGTGAATGCGCAGACCCAGCCGATATCTATCGACGGGGTATCCTGACCTCAAATGGGCTCAAGTCGCAGAATGCCAAATTGCTCAATTGAGTCTTCCAAGCCTTCACTGGACCTTGGGTTGCGATGACGAACGTCCCCGAAGTTCCGCGTCAAGAATCTGTTGCTGATCGGAGCCGAAAGCAACGCCTCGGCGTGCTCGTCCGCAAGATGGTCGCTGCCATCAATTCTGGCGATGACCAGATGGTTGAAGAGACGATCTTGGCGCTCAGTCACCGGAGCCGCTACCTCGCCCCGTTAGCGCTCGTCGTGGGTGCATTTGTCATGCTCTTTCAAGGGGTGAAGTTGCTCTTCACCAATTGGAAACTCACCCTGGTGCAGGTCCTCCCCGCGATGTGGATTTGGGCCGCAATGATTGATTTGCGGGCACATGCGCTCTACGGCAAAGAATTCCACATCTTTCGAGGGCCGCTTCTTGCGCCGCTGCTTCTGGTCATTGCCACGTTCACCGCGGCCACGTTCTATTTGAATGCGGTCTTTGCGTTCGCGATCGCTACCAAAGGCCATCCGGAAATTCGACCTGCATTCGGCAAAGCGAAGCAACATCTGCGCACGATTCTTCTCTGGGGTTACGCCATTGGCTTTGCTCTCGGCTTTGCCACCGTTGTTGTTGACCGTTGGGGAAAGTTGTGGTTCACGATCACGCTGAGTGTTGTTGTCGGCATCATGATGGTCGCCTACGTTTCTGTTCCCGCGCGTCTCGTCGGCGTGAAGTCGGACTACTCGATTCGTGACAAAGTCACGGCGTCTGCGATTGGAGGAGCAATTGGGGCGACCATTTGCTCGCCTCCCTACCTTCTCGGTCGATTCGCCATCTTGATGCTTGGATCTCACACACTTCGAGTGTTGGCGGTGCTGATGCTCATTGTTGCCTTCGTCTTGCAGGCCGGAGCCACGAGCGCCGTCAAGGCGGTGAAGATGAGCGCGAAGCTTTCAATGAGTTCGCGTCCGTCAGACCTGGCTGAAGACAGTGGTGCGAGCAGTCCGCTGTAGCTCTTTAGATCATGAAGTGACGACGGCATCGAGCAAGGTCACCCGAGCAATTCCGATGTCAGCTCCTCGACCCTTCATCATGAGACTGCCCGGGGATCATCCCTTCAATGGATCCTGGAGGAATTCCAAAATTCGGGCACGTCGTTTTGTGGCGATGGTGAAGGCAAACCGGTAGCCAACAACACCACAAACAATCGCAAAGGCGCACGCGAGGGCGACGGAATACCCGAGATTTCGATAGGGGAACTTCTGGTAGTGCTCATCGGTTGAAAGCACTCGCCAAAGGACAAGTGACGGTGCCATGACGGCAGAACCAACGAGCGGCACCAATCCGTAGGGAAGCGTGATGAGGATTGCCCACCGCCACAACATTGTTGAGTGTGGCTTTCGGTGCTTCCATCGAGAGCGGAGGGTCAAGGGCGAATAGGGATAGGCAATACCGAGCCACGCTGCAATGGGGAGAACTCCCCAAGGAAGGATGACGATCAGAAAGATTGTGTACACCGTCGACACGGCGCTCTCTGTCAGAACGCCGTTGATCAGCGCGACGAGAACGCACACTGGCGTGACCAGGCACCACAACACCGTGGTCTTTGCCAACAGCAGTCGCCGAAACAGCTTTGCTTCATCAAGTGCTGCTGTGGCCCTCAGTGGATCGGGTCCAAGGACATTGGTTGCTGGGACATCGGAATACATCCACACCGCAAGTACGAGGGCGAATGCCATCGAACTATGAAGATTGAAGAGGACATTGTTCAACTTCGTTGGGAGCAGAAACCACGCCATCGTCACGAGTACGCCGTTCACGGCAACGGTTGTTGGTTCCTCAATTCGGCCGTGCAAAATTCGACGGAACTCCTCCCTCACGGCTAGGGGGAGTGTTGGAGCGACCCGCTCGATCGTCATTTGGCGGTGCCACCCCTGATTGGAGCAGACGTTGTCGGTGACGGAACTTCGGTCAAAGGCCAGGGTGACTCGTCAACGCATTGAGCCCTGTCTCCTCCAAACCACCGGGAAGCAACGTCGATGCGCACAGTGGCCATTCTTTCAGTTGTTCTGAGGATCGCGACGGTTGCAATGAGGCCTCTCGCGGTATCGTCGTTCACTGCGGTTCTCCGGCAGACTGCGGGTAGGACATCGCTCGAGTAGCCCGCTCGAACCTTTGATTGGCAAAGCAATGAATGACCAAGCACAACGAAGGGGAAAGGCGCGACCGGCCAATGCGCCGGCAGGGGGAAGTTCCGCGGGCGGTTTCTCTCCGTTCCGTCGATCCGGACGTCGTTTTCCCTTGGCAGTGCTGGCAACACTGCTCTCCTTCTCCGTTGGGATTTCAACGACTTCGTCCGCTAGCCCACTCATCACACCTCACGTTGCGACGGTTCCGACCGCACCAATTGATCTGTTGGCTTCTGGCGGGAATGGTTCGGCAACGTTGACCTGGTCCGCACCGACCAGTACTGGCGGAGCGGCAATTACTTCCTATGTGGCAACCGCACTTCCAGGCTCAAAGTCCTGCACGACGACCACACTGACCTGCACCATTACGGGTCTCACCAATGGGTCGATTTACACCTTCAATGTTGTTGCCAAGAATTCAGTGGGTACGAGTCCCGGATCAAATCCACTGGTTGGGACGGGAACGAAAGCTTCCTACGCGGCTTCCATTCTCTCAACGGGACTCAACTTTCCTCAATGTGCGGTGGTTGATGCGGCTGGAAACCTCGATGTGGCCGACTTCTACAACTCGAGAATTCTCTCGTTCTCGGGAACTGGTGCGCCAACAGAACTCGCAACGCCCTATGGACCAGGATGCGTCGCCGTCGACAACTCAGGAAATCTGTTCGTCGATGACTATTCTGGGTTGCTGAAGCGCTTCGCTGCAGGCGGCGGTGAGACCACATTGCTCTCTGGTGTCGTCCCGGGCTCGTCCGGACTGACGATTGACGCGTTGGGAAATGTCTATGTCGCCGGTGTTGGGCCAACACATAGCAATGTCGTGAAGCTGACGCCAAGTGGCTCGGGGTACACCCAGTCAACGATTGGTTCAGGGTTCAGTGATCCAAATGGACTGGCTCTCGATGCCCAAGGCAACCTCTACGTCGGCGATGGTGGCGTCGTTGATCCAACAGGAACTGCGGCGGCGGATTCGTTCATCTACAAAATCACCCCAGGTGGAGTGCAAACCAAGATCTATGACCTCGGCCTTGGTGGTGGAGCCGGACAACTCGCCTTTGATGCCTCCAATAACCTCTGGATCGCTGATCCAGGAAACAACCGTCTCGTTGAGATCTCGCCATCCGGAGTCGTGAGCACCAGCGACTTTGGCGGCATCTTTGGCGCCATCTATGGCGTTGCGTTCGATGGTGCCGGCAACATGTTTCTCATTGACTCCTTCCAATCGAACGGTGATGCAGCAAATCGTGGAGCGATCTACCAAGCAACCGTGACAACGCCACGACCAACGGTCCCCGGCACCCCACAGTCCGTTGCAGCCGTCAAGGGAAATGCTTCGGCCACGTTGACCTGGGTCACTCCGTCAAGCGGTGGTTCACCCATCACGGGCTACGTCGTCACTCCCTACGTTGGCGCAACCCCGCAAACCCCACAGAGCTTTGGTGCCAATGCAACTGGCGGGACGGTCACTGGCCTCACCAATGGGCAGACCTATACCTTCACTGTTGCTGCACAAAATGCCAATGGACAGAGCCCTGACTCTGCGGCGACTGCTCCGGTCACTCCATCGACCACCCCACAAGCACCAACGCTCGTCACCGCGGTCAAGGCCAATGCCTCGGCCGTGCTCAGTTGGCAAGCCCCTGACAATGGCGGCGCCTCCATCACGGGCTACGTCGTCACTCCCTACGTTGGCGCAACCCCACAAGCCACCCAGAGCTTTGGACCAAACGCAACGAACGGCACCGTCACTGGCCTCACCAATGGGCAGACCTATACCTTCACCGTTGCCGCGCAGAACCTGAACGGCATCGGCATTGCCTCGTCGCCGTCAAATGCGGTGACGCCGTCGGCGGTTCCCGGCACCCCACAGTCCGTTGCAGCCGTCAAGGGAAATGCCTCGGCCACGTTGACCTGGGTCACTCCGTCAAGTGGTGGTTCACCCATCACGGGCTACGTCGTCACTCCCTACGTTGGCGCAACCCCGCAAACCCCACAGAGCTTTGGTGCCAATGCAACTGGCGGGACGGTCACTGGCCTCACCAATGGGCAGACCTATAC
>CAIQUD010000041.1 GCA_903874965.1 uncultured Actinomycetes bacterium
CAAGCAGGCTGGTACGGCGGCGCAGACTTCTCTATCTTCTTTGGCGTCTTCGGAGCAGCGGCAATCTACGTAGTACTCGAGTTCTTCACGAAGACCGTGAAACGACAAACGGAACGTCAGAGGGAGCTCGAACGTCAGTCCTGAAGACTTCATCGGTCGCCGCGCCATGAGTTGGCTTCGAGTGATAGCGGAGTGGACGAAAGCTACTGGCGACAAGATGGGACTCATTGAAAGCCCTCTTGCCCTCTGGCCGATTGCCACGGTTGCCGCTCTACCCGACGAAGCCAATCCAACTTGACTACCCGGGGTGGGGATCAAGGACCATGACCACGAACATCGCTGCGTTGCCAAAGCTCATCGTGCTTAGGGAGCTTCCGCCCACGTCAAGCCTCCCGGCGAACTCAGCCTTCCCAGTCTTCAATGAGCCCACCGGAACCATCTGGGCGAAACACTGGAATTGATCCAAGCACGCGAACAGACTGTGCATCATCACCAAGGGAGTTTCTCCAGAGTGACGCCTCGCTGACGAGTGCGCCAATCGCGACCACCTCTGCTCCAACAGACCGAAGCAATCGCAACGCCGCCCCAATTGAAGCACCGGTTGAAATCACATCATCAACAATCGCGACTCGCTTACCTGCAACCATCGAAATTCGCTCTCGATCGAGCAGGACCCTCTGCTCCTGGGCCGTCGTAATGGAGCGAACTGGCTCAGAAACCGCATTGCTGAGGTGAATCTTGGGTGTCTTATGCAACACCACGTACTGATCAAGGCCTAGTTCCTTTGTCACCTCAAGCGCGACGGGAATGCCCATGGTGGCAACGGTGGCAACGACGTCAACCTCAAATGGACGAAGGACCTCAGCGAGCTCAGCGGCTGCAGTGGTCATGAACGAAACGCCCAAATCGACCGTGATCAAGAGCGCCAGCGTGAGTTTCTTATTCAGCGATGCGAGGGGTAGATCGACTTCTTGTGAACCAACCTGTACGCGATACGTCGATTCGGACACATTGGCGAGCATACTTTTGGCTATGACCAACCTCCGACCTCCCCTCTCACGTGATCTTGCCTTGACCATGCTCGAGACCGCCTACGCCGAAGCCCAACTCGGTCTCAGTGAGGGGGGCATTCCAATTGGCGCCGCGCTCTTCCACCGAGACGGAACGCTCCTCGGCGCCGGACACAATCGTCGTGTTCAAGAGGACGACGCTTCAGTTCACGCCGAGACCGACGCGTTCCGCAAAGCCGGCCGACGACGCGACTATCCAGACTGCGTCATGGTGACGACGCTGTCGCCTTGTTGGTACTGCTCTGGTCTCGTCCGCCAATTCAATATTGGGGCGGTCGTCATTGGTGAAGCAACGACTTTCCATGGAGGCCACGACTGGCTTCAGGAACTCGGCGTTGAAGTCATCGTCCTTGATGATCCGGCATGTACGGAACTCCTGCAGACCTTCACTGACGCTCACCCAGAACTCTGGAATGAGGACATTGGCCTCTAGTTGGGGTGATGGACGGGTGGCCCGAACTGACGATCTCCCGCGTCCCCGAGACCGGGAACGATGTAGCCATTGCTATTGAGTTCCTCGTCGACCGCCGCCAAGTAGAAGTGGACTTCCCGAAAGCGTGCGGCAATCTTTTGCACTCCAGGCACCGCACCAATGAGACAGAGCGCACTCACCCGAGCAGCACCTCGAGCAGTGACGAGCTCGAGTGCATGGGCAAGGGAACCTCCCGTTGCAAGCATTGGATCGCAGATCACGACGTGGGTACCTGAAAGATTTTCTGGTATTCCATCGTGATAGGTCTCTGGCTCGAGGGTCGTTTCATTTCTCCGAAGACCTAAGAGACAGAGGCGAGAGGACGTGAGGGCCTTTTCAACTGCCGACGTCATGCCGAGACCGGCTCGAAGAATCGGAATCACGACTGGCTCTTCAGCCAGAACGAATGCTGACACGCCACTCACGACTGGCGTGTCAATCAGCGTTGGCTTCACGGCCACGTCCCTCAGGGCTTCATAGGCAAGAAAGGTTGAAAGTTCATCGACCAAGAGGCGAAATTCTGCGTTCGGCGTCGAGGCTGCTCGAAGGCGCGTCAGTCGGACCGCCACAAGTGGGTGGTCGAGCACGCTGACATTGGAAGGCAGGTTGGAAGGCGTCACAACTGCGAGGATACTGGCCCTCCAGGATTTCGACCGGAGGGGTCATGAGGGGTGGGTAGCCTGAACGAGTGCCATCAACGACCTCGAATCGGACTCCGCCACGTCCGAAGAGTGTTCCTGAAGATGATCCACTCTCACCGCTGACGGCAACCTCCTCGTTTCAAGCACCTCGGGCAACCATTGATCCCGACAAGACCAAGACATGGTTCCGGCGCATTGTGCCGGTGCTCATGACCCACAGGATTGCCTTCATCAGCGCACTGGTACTGAGCTTCCTGGGTCTCATGATTCAGGTCCAAATACCCATGATTCTTCGGTGGGCATTTTCCAACTCGGTCGCTCCAATCATGGAGAATGCCAAGAATCCGAGCCTCCACCTCCACGTCGCCTCGATTCTCCCGTATGCCTACGCCGTTGCAATTCTCGGGATCTTGGCCGGCGTGTCGGGCTACTTCTCCCGACGCTTCCTCTACGACATGGCGTACAACTTTGAGTTCGATCTTCGAAACTTGCTGTACGAGCACTTCACCAAGATGTCGTTCTCGTTCTTTGATCGTGTCCAGACCGGCCAACTGATTTCTCGAGCGAACTCAGACATTCGCTCGGTCCAGATGTACACGACCTTCGCGCCGTTGATCTTGGTGAACTGCTCAATTGCTGGCGTGGCCTTCGTGTACATGTTGCTCATCAGTTGGCAGCTTGCTCTCGTTGCCATGGCAACGATGCCGTTCATTTATCTCGTGGGCATCAAGATGCGCAGAGACATGTTCCCACTGTCATGGATCATTCAGGCTCGGCTCGCCGATGTTGCGACCATCGTTGATGAGAACGTCAACGGGGTCCGCGTAGTCAAGTCCTTTGCCGCCGAGGGGCGCCAGCTCAATGAACTCGCCGATGCAGCAGAGCGGGTGAAGTGGTCGTACATCAAAGATGCTGACTTGCGAGCCAAGTGGACACCGCTCATTCAGAACCTTCCGCAGGTGGGACTGATCTTGGTGCTGTTGTTCGGCGGCATCATGGTCATCCAAGGCAAGCTTCGCTACGACGCAATTTTGACCTTCAACCTGTACCTCTTCATGATGCAGGCACCGTTTCAAATGCTCGGGATGCTCGTGATGATGGGCCAGCGCGCCGCAGCGTCTGCCGACCGAATCTTCGAGATTCTGGACGAACAGCCAACCATCGTTGATGCCCCTGACGCGCAGGTTCTTGCCTCTGAGCCCGGAACCATTGCTTTCCACAATGTTGGATTCGCTTATGGGTATGAGCGCCACCAGCGCGGCGGCGAGCTCTCCGGAACTGGTGTTGGCACGGAATCAGAACCGCACCTCGTTCTCGATGGTTTTTCCATGACCATCGAGCCGGGGGAAACGGTCGCCGTTGTTGGTCGAACAGGTTCAGGAAAATCGACAATCGCCCGACTCCTAACTCGTTTCTACGACGTGACCAATGGAGCCGTGACGGTTGGTGGCCATGACGTTCGTGACCTCACCTTGACGTCACTTCGCGCTCGCGTCGGTCTGGTGCTTGACGAACCATTTCTCTTCTCCGCATCAGTGCGAGACAACATTGCCTATGGGCGCCCTGACGCGGAACTTGAAGAGGTCATCTCCGCCGCGGTCGCTGCTGGTGCGGATGAATTCATCACACAACTTGAAGAGGGTTACA
>CAIQUD010000042.1 GCA_903874965.1 uncultured Actinomycetes bacterium
AGCAACACGTCTCCAGTTCTTTCACGGCAATTTTGATTGCCTTCGTGCCCCTTGTGTCGGTCGTCCTCTACCGTTTCACGTCAAAGCACGAACCCGTAACGGTGAAGCGAGGTCTCGGTCTTGGCATCGGCATCATTGGTGTCGGGGCACTTGTTGGCCTTGATCTCGGCCACCTCACCCTGCTTCCCGTTCTGGAATTGTTGGCGGTAACGGTTTGTTACTCCCTTGGTCCGCTGATCATGTCGACCAAGCTCACGAATGTTCCCGACGTCGCCGTTCCCGCTGCGGCATTCGCGATGGTCAGCCTTGTCTATCTCTACCCCGGGCTTTCACATCTTCCAGATCACGTATCTGGGCAAGTCATCGGTGCGCTGCTCGTCCTTGGACTCATCTGCAGCGCCTTGGCCTTCTTGTGCTTCTTCCCACTCGTCAGAGAAATTGGACCTGCACGGTCAACGCTGGTGACCTATGTCAATCCAGCTCTCGCGCTTCTGCTCGGCGTCGTGTTTCTCAATGAGCCAATGACCATTGGCCTCGCCGTTGGCTTCCCGCTGATTCTGCTTGGTTCGATCCTTGCGAGTTCTCGACGCGAGATCGCTCCGGTCGAACCTGGTTAACGCAGGACTGCGCCAACTCCTTCTGCTGCGGCGATGCACGCAGCACGCAGTGCTCCGACTTCGTCATCGGTCAGCGTCCGATCCTGCGCCTCAAACCGCAGCGAATAAGCGAGGCTTCGGTGGCGCTCCTCGAGTCCCTTGCCTCGATACACATCAAACAGCTCAACTGAGGTGCAAAGTTCGCCTGCTGCGGCAATCAACGCTTCTTGGAGGCGACCGGCCGGCGTGCCGTCAGCAAGGGTGAACGCAAGGTCGATATCTGATGAGGGATAGCGGCTCACCGGTGTTGCTCGAAGAGTCCGACGGGGCACCAAACCCGAAGCTTCAAACAGGGTCACGTCAAGCACCAAGAGGCCAACCCTTGAACCGCGCTCAACACCAAAACTCTCGAGGACTGCAGCATCTACCTCACCAACGAGGCCGTAGATCACGCCAGTTGTTCTGCTGCGGATGAGTGCCGAGCGCGTTGGGTGAGCACCGGCAATCAAGTTGGCAGGCACGAGGCTTTCGTCGAGTGGTTGCACAAGTTCTGCTGCTTCGAGCTTCAATGCCTCATGGAGTGCCCACCAAAGTGCAACGGCCGTCGTTGCGTCGTCGTGGTCGTCTCGAAGCGTCACGGCAAGGTGCGTTGACTCTTGCGGAAGTGCGGTCGCTGCCCCACCGCCAGCGCCCGCCTTCGCCAACCGCGGGGCGCTCGCCACGTCAGGATGCGTGAACGCCGTACCAACTTCGAAGAAGCGTGCTGCATCCTGACGTCGATCGGCGTTGTAGCGAAGAGCAGTGAGCATTCCCGGCAAGAGCGATGACCGAAGCGCCCGTTCTTGTTCTGCAAGTGGATTGGCCAAGGTGACCAGTGGCTCTTCAAGATGGAGGAAACGAGCATCGCTTTCAGGAACAAGCGTTGGCGTCCACACCTCATCAAGCCCAAGACCAAGAAGCACCGCACGGAGGTGACGGCGGAGACGTTGTGACTGGCTCAAACCACCAGGAGCTGGCCAGGAAGGGAATCTCCGTTCGAGACGGGCATAGCCATAGGTTCGAACGATCTCCTCGGCAACATCGGCAATCCCGAGTGGCATTGGTCGAATATCAGGGCGATTCGTTGGGACCGTGATGTCGAGGAATTCACCATCTGTCTCGACAACAAAGCCAAGTGGTCCGAGAAGCCCTGCGATCGTCTCCCCATGAAGAGCAACGCCGAGGAGACTTTCATAGCGAGCCGGTGTCGCTCGAATGTGGGTTCTTGGGACTCTCGCTCCTTCGGCGTTGAGCGAGGGCTGATCAACGGTGAGTTCTGGGCACG
>CAIQUD010000043.1 GCA_903874965.1 uncultured Actinomycetes bacterium
CCGACACCTTCGTCCACCGCACACCTTGGCCAGAAGGGCAACGCGACAACTGCCCCTTCTGTGGCCCGCAGAACGACGATGAGACAGTCCTGGCTGAGCGCGCGGACGACCATGGTTGGACCAGTCGAATTGTGACCAACCGCTATCCTGCATTCGACACCGACGAGCCTTTTGTCATCTTCAACAAAGGCCCAGTGTTTACTGAAGCGACCGCCGGTGGCACCCATGAAGTCTTCATCTTCAGCAAAGACCACCAGAGGAGCTTTGCGGAGTTGACCGATAGCGAAGTTGGCTCCGTTATGGAGCTTCTCCGAGAGCGACTTCTTGCCCATGCGGAGACCAGCAACCTTCGCTACACCCAGATCATCATCAACTCAGGGCGAGAAGCTGGGGCATCACTTGAGCACCCGCATGGCCAGCTCCTCGGCATCAGTTTTGTTCCTCGAGATCTTGCTGAAGAACAAGGGCAATTTTCACGATTTGTCGCCGGATGCCTCTTGTGCACGGCGCTTGAGGCCGAATCAACCTCGGGAAGACGGACAATCCTCGATCGCCCGCATGCACTCGTCGTTGCCCCCTACTGGAGCAGTGTCCCCTACGAGATGTTGATTCTCCCCCGCCACCACGCCACGCATATCCACACGGAGACCGGGGAAATCTTGACCGGGGTCGGCCTGGCGCTTCGAGATGCGTTGAAGGCACTCAAGGCAGCCGTTGGTGACGTTGCCTACAACGTCGTGTTCCACGGTGCCCCATCACACCATGGCGAGCCATTTCACTGGCATGTGCATCTCTGGCCGAAGGCAACAACCCGGGCAGGCTTCGAGATGGGAACTGGTGTCTCGATCAACGTCATGCCGCCCGAACAAGCAGCAGAACAACTTCGCGCAAACCTTTGAGGTCAGTCTCCTAAGAGCTGGTGAGCCGCTGCGTAGGGATCGAGCGACCCCTGAGCAATCTTCTCCATGAAGTCGGCGTAGTCCGGACTCAAACGAAGTTCACCAACGCGCCGTTCAACAAGGGCAGCCACCACTTGGGCGAGAAGATCATCAAGTCGAAGTGAGCGACGCTTCGCCAACAAGTCACCTTCGATGAGATACGCCCGATGTTCGGCAACGGTCTGCCAAAACGCTTCGGTACCTTCACCCTTGGCGGCAACGGTTTCAACAATTGGCGGGCGCCAGTCGCCAAGGTGGGAAAGATCGAGCATCTGCTCAAGGTCACGTCGCGCCTCTTTGACACCAGCTCGGTCTGCCTTGTTGATGACAAAGACATCGGCAATTTCAAGCAAACCGGCCTTGTTCGCTTGCATGGAATCACCCCAACCTGGATTCATGACGACAACGGTCGTATCCGTTGCTCGAGCGACGTCGACTTCCATCTGCCCAACCCCAACGGTCTCGACCAACACCAGTGGGAGGTCTGCGGCACCGAGGGTTCGAATGGCGTCAGGAACGGCCAAGGAAAGGCCTCCGAGGTGACCTCTCGTGGCCATGGAACGAATGAAAATGGTTGGATCAGTTGCGTGCGTCTGCATGCGGACTCGATCGCCGAGAATTGCCCCACCGGTGAACGGTGAGGATGGATCAATCGCCAACACGGCCAACTGCTCAATGGCTTCGCGAGGCTGTTGGCCCGCCGCTGGCCAACCTTCACGAGCGGTCGTGATCAACCGGTCAGTGAGTGTTGACTTCCCTGCTCCAGGTGCTCCAGTCAGCCCGACGGTATAGGGAATTGGCAACTGGTAGGTCATCGCCGCCACGGCTTCTGAGCCAGGACCTCCCCGCTCAACCATCGTGAGCAATCGAGCCAGCGCAACGCGGCTCCCTTCCTTCGCCTGGGCGAGAAGGATCACAGGGTCAGTAGA
>CAIQUD010000044.1 GCA_903874965.1 uncultured Actinomycetes bacterium
ACCTCAATCGAGAATGGTCCAACCGAGATGTCCGACCGCTCAATCAGCGGTTGCGACATTCGAACGATCTGCTGCTTCGAACCAATCCGCACATCAACGAAAGCGTCGGTCGTTCCAAGGTTCGGATACTGGCCGAGGCCGAAGATCGCGAAGAACTCGTTGTCAACATCAAGACAGTTGAAGTAGTAGCGGTCGTAGAAATTCCGATCAGACGTTGCGACATTGGCAATGAATTCCGCCGTCTGGTGAAGTGGAAAGTCGTCCCATTTGGACAAGGCCATGCAGTCCTCCTCAGGACACTGATTGCGTCAGCCGCAGCAGCCTCCGCCGCAGCAGCCTCCGCCTGATGGTTGTGGCGCGGCTCCAGAAAACCCTGTCGCAGCAAAGACCGGAAACAACTTGATGGCGCCTTCATGGCCTTCTGGGCATGAAGTTGGGGCATCGGCCATCGACATGGGTCGTTCCACTTCGAAGGTTGTGCCACAGGTTGAACACCGAAAGTCGTAACGAGCCATTGCAGGAGCGTACCTTCGCCACAACCCCCGCATGAAGGCCTGCTCCCGTCGGGCAGAATGGAGGCATGGCCACGACAAATCCGAACAGTTTCGGCGCCCGCACCACGCTTGATGTGAACGGCGCAACCTACGAGATCTACTCCCTCAAGGCACCGGGCCTTGGCGGCTCAGAGATCCAGCGTCTCCCCTTCTCGATCAAGGTGCTCCTTGAGAACCTCCTTCGCCACGAAGACGGTATTTCCGTCACGGTTGCAGAAATCGAGGCGCTCGCGAATTGGGCAGACGACCCTGCCGCTCATGGTGAAGCTGCGGGCGATGACGCCCGAGAGATTCAGTTCAATCCCGAGCGAGTGCTCATGCAGGACTTCACTGGCGTGCCTGCAGTCGTCGACCTCGCCGGCATGCGAGACGCCATTCTCGAATTCGGTGGAGACCCAGAGGTCATCAACCCACTCGTGCCCGTTGAGCTCGTCATTGACCACTCCATCGTGGTGGAGGAGTCGGGCAAGGCCAATTCGCTCATGGAGAACGTGGCGGTCGAGTACTACCGAAACCTCGAACGCTATGAATTCTTGAAGTGGGCGCAAGGTTCGTTCAATAACTTCACCGTTGTGCCTCCAGGCATTGGTATTTGCCATCAGGTCAACCTTGAGCACCTCGCACGCGTCGTCTTCGCCGAGCCAGGTGGGCAAGCATTCTGCGACACCGTTGTCGGAACGGACTCCCACACCACGATGGTCAATGGTCTTGGAGTGCTCGGCTGGGGAGTCGGCGGCATTGAGGCTGAAGCCGCCATGCTCGGCCAACCCGTCTCGATGTTGGTGCCGCCAGTTGTTGGCCTGCGGCTTTCCGGGTCACTCCGTGAAGGTGTGACGGCAACGGACCTCGTTCTTCGAATCACTGAACTTCTCCGAAGTGTCGGCGTTGTTGGCAAGTTCGTCGAAGCCTTTGGGCCTGGCGTTTCTGAACTCAGCCTTGAAACCCGCGCAACCATTGGCAATATGTCACCGGAGTATGGGGCCACTTGCACCATCTTCCCGATTGACGACAAGACGATTGAGTACTTGGAGTTCACCGGTCGTGACATTGGCCACCTCCGAGTCGTCGAGGCCTACGCAAAGGCACAAGGCCTTTGGCATGATCCACTTTCCGAAGAGCCAGTGTTCTCCCAGGTGGTTGAACTCGATCTCGACACCATTGTTCCAAGCCTCGCCGGACCATCGCGTCCGCAAGACCGCATTGAGTTGACGAAGACGAAAGAAGGCTTCGCAGAAGCCCTCGGACACCCTGTCGTCAGCGGTTCGACCAACGGCACGAGTCTCTCCGATGGCGATGTGGTGGTAGCTGCCATCACGTCGTGCACCAATACGTCAAACCCGTCGGTGCTCATTGCCGCTGGACTTGTCGCCAAAGCTGCGCACGAGCGAGGGATGACGGCAAAGCCTTGGGTGAAGACCTCACTCGCTCCGGGTTCACGAGTCGTTGTTGACTACCTCGAGCGGGCCGAATTGCTTCCACACTTGGAAGCCCTTGGCTTCTACCTCGTTGGTTTCGGTTGCACGACGTGCATTGGCAACACGGGTCCACTCTTGCCAGGTGTTTCTGAAGCCGTGAAGGAGCATGACCTTTCGGTGGTGTCGGTGCTGTCAGGTAACAGGAACTTCGAAGGTCGAATCCAACAAGATGTGAAGATGAATTACTTGGCGTCTCCCCCACTGGTTGTTGCCTATGCGTTGGCTGGCTCTATGACCATTGACCTGACGACTGAACCACTTGGGCAAGACCGAGACGGCAATGATGTCTTCCTCGCCGACTTGTGGCCAACCGATACGCAAGTGGCGGAGACCATCCGCGGCTCCATTGATAGCCAGATGTTCGCTTCTCGTTATGCCACGGCTTTTGAAGGAGACAGCCACTGGAAGGCCGTGCCGGTGTCGGCGACCGAGGTCTACGAGTGGAATGACACCTCGACCTACATCAAGAAGCCTTCCTATCTCTCGGGTCTCCCTGAGCACCCTGAGCCAATTGAAGACTTCCTCGGAGGCCGAGCACTCGCACGCCTTGGAAACTCGGTGACGACCGACCACATTTCGCCCGCAGGCAACATCTCACCGACTAGCTCAGCAGCGGCGTATTTGACCGAGCACGGCGAAGAGCGTGCGAACTTCAACCAATACGGCGCGCGGAGAGGCAACTTCGAAGTGATGACTCGCGGCACCTTTGCCAATGTGCGTCTCCGCAATCAACTCGCTCCAGGAACAGAAGGTGGCTTCACCAAGCACTTCCCCGACGGTGAAGTCATGCCGATCTATGACGCTTCGCTTCGTTACCAAGAAGAGGGCGTCCCGCTGTTGATTTTCGCAGGGGCTGAGTACGGCTCTGGTTCCAGCCGAGACTGGGCAGCAAAGGGCACCGCACTGCTTGGTGTGAAGGCGGTTGTCGCCGAATCTTATGAACGGATTCACCGCTCCAACCTCATTGGCATGGGCGTCTTGCCGCTGCAATACCAACCCGGTGAAACCTTCGAGGGACTCGGGCTTGATGGCACTGAAGTGTTCACCGTTACCGGCCTCGAGCCAATGAACCATGGAGTTGCCCCGTTGACGGTCACCGTGACGGCTTTACGAGGAGATGGCTCGAGTGTTGCGTTTGAGCCACGCCTTCGAATCGATACGCCAATGGAGCTTGCCTACTACCGCCACGGCGGGATTTTGCAGTACGTGCTTCGCCAGCTGGCTGGGAAAGCCTGACGGCTGCTTGAGAGGCGTGCGAACTAGCGTTGCTTGACCGCAACGACAGAAGGTGACCATGAGTAGTGCTCTCAAGCAATGGGTTCTCAGACGCGGCGGACTGCTTCTTGCAACGACCATGCTGATCGGCTTCTCCCAATCTTCAGGGGTGGCCAGCGCTTCACTCAGTCCAGATGCCGTCATTGCCAAGGAACTGAAGGCCCAACTCTCCGTCAAGGTGTTGCCCAAGAATCTTGAGCCGGGCCTTTACGTCACCAACCAAAACATCTATGCCGTTGGCGGTGCCGCCTATGCAACGGTTGCCTGCTCCCCCTATGGCTCGCCTTCAGAGGCCTACCACCCAGTTCCTTGCTGGTTTGGCGACAAGAGTGCAACTCGAACGATTGCATTGTTCGGTGACTCGATGGCGCTCAATTGGATTCCGGCGCTCGATGTTGTTGGCAAGCACCTCCATTGGAAGGTGGCGATGTACTCCTTCTCCGGGTGTGTCCCAGCCGATGTGTCCTCTGGCGCACCCGGTGGAGCGTTCAACGCAACCCAAATAGCCGCCTGTGGGGCTTGGCACTCAACCTTGCCGAAGGCCATTCGGGCCATTGGTGCCCAGGTCGTCATTGGGGCTAATGCAACGCCAACGCTGTTCTCTGGAGATACGGCATTTTTGGCTGGCCTGAAGCGCGTCTACGACCGCATGGATTCTTCGACGTATCACCCAACCAAATTGATCATGGGCTTCACGCCACACCTTCATTGGAATGTTCCGGCATGTCTCGCCACGCACCGAACGTCGATTGATTTCTGCACGATGCACTACTCGCTGAGTGACACCTACGGCTATGGACCCTCAGTCCGACGCGATGACCGAATGAAGGCCGAAGTCGGTGCCACGGTCATTCCAACCGCTCGATGGTTTTGCTATCACGGAGCTTGCCCAGTCGTTCTCACGAACAAGTTGGTCTTCGTCGATGGCGACCACACAACGATCAAGTTCAGCCTCCACTTGGAACCCGCCTTTGAAGAAGCGCTCCGTCCCTACCTCGCAACGTGATTCGTCGAAACGCTCTTCGCCTTCGATTGGTGAGCGCTGGTCTTGCTGTAGCAATCGTGGCAAGTGGTGCCATTGGCCAGGCGGCAATGACTGGTGCAGCAGTCGTCACGGCGGACCAACGGCTGAAGGCTGAACTCACCGCTCAGCTTCGAGTACATCTCTTGCCATCAGACCTGACACCCGGCCTCCACCTCACGGCGCTCAACATTTTTGCCCAAGGCGGAGCGTCGTTTCCGATGAAGGGAGTCTGTGGTCCCTACGGTCACCTCGAGCAAGTGAACCATCCAACGCCGTGCTGGGTTGGCGACAGCACCGCCTCGAAAACGATCGCGATCTTCGGCGATTCCATGGCACTCAATTGGATTCCGGCGCTCGACACGGTGGCGAAGCACCTCCATCTCAAAGTCGCGATGTTCTCCTTCTCCGGTTGTGTTGCCGCCCACTCAATTTCAGGACCGGCGGGTCCCGGGTGGGATCAGGCGCACGTCAATGCCTGCATGCGGTGGCACGATACGTTGCCTGTCGCCATTCGCGCTCTTGCTCCCGAAGCAGTCATCGTCGCCAATGGGACCCCAACGCTTGGCTACGACACCGATACCAAGTGGCTCGCAGGACTGAAGTTGGAATTCGACCTCATGGAATCGGCGACCTATCACCCGAAGCGAATCATGATGGGTTTCACACCGCATTTGAGTTGGAATGTCCCGGCCTGCCTCGCGACACACCGGACGGCAATCAATTCCTGCACACTTGAGTACTCACCAACTGAGCCCTATGGCTACGGCGCTTCGCTCCGACGAGATCTTCGAGCGGTTTCGCTCGCAAAGGTCACGCTGATTCCTGCGGCGCGTTGGTTTTGCGCAGCCGGCAATTGCCCAGTGGTCCTGGGCAATACCTTGATCTACGTCGATGGTGATCACACCACCAAGCGCTTCAGTCTTCACCTTGCCCCAGCACTTGAAGCAGCGCTCACCCCACTGCTGACGCAGTAGCTCGTCAGCAAGGTTCGGGTGATCGTTGCAGATCAGTCCTAGGCCGTATTGACGACGCGGAAGCCTTCGGCCAGGTGGCCCTCAGGGAGACCAGCGAGCTTTGCTACTCCTTCGCCCCACGGGCGGAGCAGGCCTTCGAGATGTGCACCTTCTCCAACTTGGCTCGCATGACACTTCAGTGCCGCGACCTTCGATGGGAAGGCATTCGTTGTGTCGACCACCAAGGTGGGCTCAGTAGCCATCAGCCAAATCTCACGAACCGTGTGAGGAGCAAGTCCTTCGCTCATGAGTTCACGATGCGCATGGTGGTTGCGTGCATCGGGATACACCGCACAGATCGTTGCTTCACCGGCCGCCAAATGGTCTGGATGTGAAGCGTAAATCCGGTCATAGTTGCGCTCTGGGCTCTGGCAGATAATTCGGTCAGGCTGGACCTGTCGAATCACCCGCGAGATATCGCGACGGAGTTCCATCGACGGCGTCACGGCGCCATCGGGATACCCAAGAAAGCGGACATCAGAGACGCCAACAACCGCTGCGGCTGCCCGCTGCTCCATCTGGCGAAGTTTCGCAAGGTCTTCGGGCTTGTCATTTGGATCTGGGCTTCCCGCATCTCCGGACGTCACCATGCAATACACAACCTCAACACCGGCACTGGTCAGCGTCTTGATGGTCCCGGCAGCTCCAAAATCAACGTCGTCGGGATGAGCCGTGACGACGAGCACCTTGGAACAGCCGTCGCCTGGTTGCCAAATGTTGAGATCAGCGCTTGCCACGACGTGGGGCACCTTTCGGTCCACCGGGACGACGAGCGCCACCTGGACGAGCACCAGGACGACGAGTGGCACCTGGTGCCTTCGCCACGACTGGCTTCAACACTGCGTTGTCCCAAGAGGGTTCGAAGCCCGCAAGGTCTTTCAGATTGGGGTCGTTAGAAAACACTTCGACAATGGGCAGGTTGAGGCCAATCTTCTTCATGAGGTGCTCGGCCTCGCCAACCTGGTTCCAGAGCAACAACGACACGACGACACCTGCGGTGCCAGCTCGTGCGGTTCGACCCGAACGGTGGAGATATGCCTTGTGATCTTCTGGCGGGTCAAAGTGGATAACAACATCGACTGCATCAATGTGAATACCGCGAGCCGCAACGTCAGTTGCAACCAGCACGGGGAGCCGACCTGAACCGAATTCCTTAATCGTGCGCTCCCGCTGATTCTGGCGAAGGTCGCCGTGAATTGCCCCGGCCTTCACGCCATCTCGAATGAGCTGCTCGACCAGGCGGTCGGCACCACGCTTCGTGCGAACGAACACGAGCGTCTTGTCATTCGCCGAAGCAATCGAGGCAACCATGGCGACCTTGTCCATCTGGTGAACCTGGAAGAAGCGGTGCTCCATGTTGTCAACGGTGTCGCCAACGGAGGCAACCTCGTGGAAGACGGGCTCGTTCATGTGTTTCTTGACAAGACGGTCAACCGCTCCGTCGAGGGTTGCCGAGAACAACAGGGTCTGGTGCTCGCCATAGAGGCGACGCAACACCCATTCGACCTGCGGCATAAAGCCCATGTCGGCCATGCGGTCGGCTTCATCAAGGACGAGGGTCTCGAGTTGAGAAACATCAACTTCGTTCCGTTCGCCAAGGTCGATCAATCGACCGGGCGTCGCAATGATGACTTCGACACCCTTTCGAAGTTTACGAATCTGTCGCTCAATGTCGGTGCCTCCGTAGACCGGGAGGACTCGAAGGCCAATGGCCTCCGCCAATGGTGCAACAACGTCATGAACCTGCAGTGCCAGTTCACGTGTTGGCACGAGCATGAGTGCACGTGGACGGGAGGGGTGGCCCTGGATGTGGCGAGGCTTGTCGCTACCTTCTGGAGTGAGTGATTCGAGCGTCCGTTGAAGGACAGGAATGGAGAAGGCAAGCGTCTTTCCGGATCCCGTCTTCGCTTTTCCGCAAACATCGTGACCCGCAAGTGCATCAGCGACGGTCAGGGCTTGAATCTCGAATGCGGTTTTGATGCCTTTAGCCTCAAGAGCTGCGACGAGTTTCGGGTGGACGCCGAGCTCATTCCACGTCTTGGCGGTGTCCATAGTGGACTCGCCAACAACTGGGGCCTGATCTTCGGGCGCGTCGCTAGACAAGATGGGCTCGGCGAGAACGCCGGCCTCTACAGGTGCGTGCATGTGTTTCTCTCTTTTCAATTGGGCCTACGGCACCAAGAGAGGTAGCAGGCCCTGCGGTGGCGGAAATGCCACACGCGCAAGGTCAATTATAGGCGCTGAGGGCAACAATTCATGACCATGTGGCAAATTCCTATGGCGCACTTATGAAATTGGGCCGGTGCATCACTCGTGGCAACCCTCTACGCTGCGAGGCACACCTCGATTTGGAAGGAAGCAATGGCACGGCTCGAAGAAGGCAAAAAGGCCCCCGCATTCACGCTCACCAACGAGAACGGGACAAAAGTTTCACTCAAGGACTTCGCTGGCCAACCCGTTGTTCTCTACTTCTACCCAGCAGACGACACGCCAGGCTGCACAAAAGAAGCCTGTCAGTTCAATGACAACCTGACGGCGTTTTCGAAGGCAGGTGTAACGGTTCTCGGCGTCTCTCCTGATGGTGCAGAAAAGCACACCAAGTTCCGCACCAAATACGGCCTCACCTTTTCACTGCTCTCAGATCCCGAGCACACGACGATGGAAAAGTACGGCGCTTGGGGCGAGAAGATGATGTACGGCAAGCCAAAGATCGGCACGATCCGGTCTACATTCCTCATTGATGGAACTGGCAAACTCGCCAAGGTTTGGTACAACGTTCGTGCCGACGGGCACGCTGCAAAGGTCCTTGAAGAGGTGGCGAAGCTCGCCTGATTGGCACCGAGGCTCGGAGACTTCCTGCTGGTTTGCCGCAACCGAGGAACGTTTTCCGTTGGTCCGCAAAGAACCAAATTAGGCAACGTCAAACGAGGCCGATGTGGTCGACGTGAGTCCACTTGCTGTCGCCGTCAACGTATATCCAGTCCCCGATGTCGAGATCGCGCAGCCGGAGAATGTGGCAATGCCGCCGACGGAACTTACGGGATTCGAGGTGCAACTGAGCGTGGCACCCGCGGTTCCGGTCCCTGAGGTGATCGTCAGCGTCACCGGGTTAACCGCGGTCGTCACGATATTGCCAGCGGCATCTTCAATGGCTACTTGTGGTTGGGTGCCAAATGGTGTCGCTTGAACGGCCCCGCTTGGTTGGGTAATCAAAACCAGCTTGGTCGCAGGACCAGCAACCGTGAAACTCGAAGAGGCGCCACTCGTCAGACCTCCGGCAGCTGCAGACAGCGTGAAGGAACCAGCAGTCCCCAGCGTGATCTTGCAGCCAGCAAAGGTCGCAACTCCAGCAACAGCGGTGACCGGGTTGGTCGTGCAGGTGAGGGTGCCTGAGCCTGAACTAATTGACAAGGTCACCGACGAGACGGCATTGGTCACGACATCGCCAACTGCGTCCTGCACCTTGACAATGGGCTGCGTCGTGAAAGCAGCCGAACCGGTGGAATTCGACGGCGAGGTAGTCACCACCAGCTTGGTCGCCGGACCTGCAACGGTGAAACTCGCCGAGGATCCTGAGTTGAGGCCTGTGGTTGAGGCGGTCAACGTGAAACTGCCCGCCGTCCCAAGCGTGACCTTGCAGCCAGCAAAGGTCGCTACACCTGCAACGGCAGTCACCGGGTTGGTCGTGCACGTCAACGTTCCAGTACCGGTGTTAATCGCGAGCGTCACGACACTCGTTGCATTGGTCACAACATTTCCGACGTTGTCTTCGACCTTGACGACCGGTTGCGTCGGAAAGTTCACCGCGCCGACTGCATTCGACGGCATCGTGGTGAACACCACCTGACTTGGTGCTCCATTGACCAAGAAGCTCGCGCTAGTTCCTCCAGTCAGGCCACTTGCGCTTGCCGACAATGTAAAGGTTCCTGGGGTGCCCAAGGTGATCTTGCAACCGGCAAACGTCACCGACCCACTCGCCGTATTGGCCGGGTTGGTGGTGCAACTCAACGTGCCAGTACCAGAAGCGACTGTGAGGGTCACCGCAGTCGTGACATTGGTCACCACATCACCGCTTGAATCCTCCACCTTGACAATTGGCTGAGTCGTGAAGGCAACGCCAGTATTCGAGGTACCGGGTGATGTCGTCACGACCAACTGTGTAGGCGCACCGGCGACGGTGAAGTTCGAACTTATGGCACTCGTCAAACCAGTGGTGGTTGCGATCAGCGAGAAGGTGCCTTGCGTTCCGAGGGTCACCTTGCATCCCGCAAATGTTGCAGTGCCGTTGACAGGAGTGACGGGGTTGGTAGTGCAGCTCAAGGTGCCGGAGCCCGAGTTGATGGACAACGTGACTGGGAAGGCACTCGCATTTGGCACAACATCGCCAAGTACGTCTTCAACTTTGACAACTGGTTGGGTGGCCATCGTGACGCCGCCCGTCGATGCTGGTGGCTGCGTCGTCACGACAAGCTTCGTCGCCGGTCCAGCAACCGTCACGGTGCTCGACGTGGCAGACGTCAGTCCGGTTGCTGTTGCTGACAACGTAAAGTTTCCTGCCGTCCCCAAGGTGATCGAACAGCCCGCAAACGTCGCAACTCCGTTGACAGGAGTGACGGGGTTGGTGGTGCAGTTGAGGGTCCCGGTGCCTGTTGCAATGGCGAGCGTCACTGGGTTCGTGGCAATGGTGACGACATTGCCAGTTGCGTCTTGAATCTTGACCACTGGCTGGGTAACCAAAGCGATCCCAGATCCACCGATTGCAGGCTGGGTAGTGAACGCAACCTTGGTGGCGGTGCCGGCAACGCTGAACGCACTGGATGTCGCTGAGGTAAGACCAGTTGACGTCACCGACAACGTGAAGTTTCCTGCCGTCCCCAAGGTGATCGAACAGCCCGCAAACGTCGCAACTCCGTTGACGGGAGTGACGGGGTTGGTGGTGCAGTTGAGGGTGCCTGTGCCAGTTGCGATGGCGAGCGTCACTGGGTTCGTTGCAATCGTGACCGCCTTTGACGACGCATCCTGAATCGTGATGACGGGCTGAACGGTGAGGAGTTGCCCTCCAGTAGATGACGTTGGTTGGGTCGTAATGACCACCTTTGTTGCAACACCTGTCATTGCGAATCCGGCACTGGTAACGGTTGTCAACCCCGTTGCTGAAGCCTTTAGCGTGAAGGTTCCATCGGTCCCCAAGGTGATCTTGCAACCGGCAAATGAGGCAACGCCGCTCACCGCAGTCACTGGATTCGTGGTGCACGCCAACGTGCCAGTGCCGGAGTTGATTGCCAGCGTTACGACTGCCGCACTTCCGGTTGCCACATTTCCGCCTGCGTCCTTCATGGTCACCACTGGTTGGGCGGTGAACGTCGTCGCGCTGAGTGACGTTCCTGGAACCGTCGTGAACACCATCGATGCGGCTGGACCAACCGTCACGTTGAAGGCCGAGGTGGTTGCGGTCGTCAACGCACCGTCGGTCGCGGTGAGTGTGTACCCAGTGCCAGACGTGTTGATCTTGCAGCTCGCGAAGGTAATGACGCCAAGGGTCTCGCTCTGGGTGCAGCCTGAAAGCGTTCCCGGGCCACCAGCAGTTGGGGTGCCTGGCGTGATGGACAAGGTCACCGATGAGGCATCGGTGGTGACAGTGTTGCCACCAGCGTCTTGGACCGTGAAGGCTGGCTGGGTGGTGAAGACCACACCACCAGTGCTCGACGATGGACTGGTTTTCAGGACCAGTTGAGTAGCTGGACCAACCGTCACGTTGAAGGCCGAGGTGGTTGCGGTCGTCAACGCACCGTCGGTCGCGGTGAGTGTGTACCCAGTGCCAGACGTGTTGATCTTGCAGCTCGCGAAGGTAATGACGCCAAGGG
>CAIQUD010000045.1 GCA_903874965.1 uncultured Actinomycetes bacterium
CTTGCTGAATACCTGGAGGGCACGTTCGACCACAAATTCCGTCTCCGGACGTGGGATGAGCGCGCGTTCATCAACCAAGAGGTCGAGGTCGCGAAACGCCCAGTGTCCAAGGACGTATTGCAGTGGTTGGCCACTCGAAACCTGGCTCGCCATCGCCCGAGCGGACGAAGCAACAGCGCTTGCATCCTCAGATGGGGACCAATGGCCACCCGTCACTTCTTCAATCACCCACCGGGCTTGGGGTTGTCCGCCAACAGCGGTTGACACCTCAGCCAACAACTCAGCGAAGGTCACCCTCAGACCTCGTCATCTCCAGCAAGTTGGCGAGCCCGAGATTCCGCCATAATCGCATCGACAAACTCATCGAGATCACCTTGGAGCACCTGTTCGAGGTTGTAGCGCGTGAGGCCATCAACACGATGGTCGGTTACCCGCTTCTCCTTGAAGTTATAGGTTCGAATTTTGTCCGCCCGGCCGCCACTGCCAACCTGGCTCCGACGCTTGGTGCTGAGTTCGGCTTCTTGGGCGTCTTGCTCTGCCTTCAAAAGTCGAGCCCGTAGGACCACCATTGCTCGAGCTCGGTTTTGGATCTGGCTCTTCTCGTCTTGCATCGCGACAACAATCCCTGTCGGGAGGTGGGTGATCCTGACGGCGGAGTCGGTGGTGTTGACGGACTGGCCTCCAGGGCCACTCGACCGATACACGTCGACCTTCAGATCATTTGGATCAATGTGCACATCAACTTCTTCAGCTTCAGGCAGCACGGTCACCGTCGCCGACGACGTATGAATTCGCCCCTTGGCTTCAGTTTCCGGCACGCGCTGCACGCGGTGGACGCCTGCTTCGTGGCAAAGCCGGGTCCAGGCATCAGCACCCTTCACCATGACGGTCGCTTCGTTGATGCCTTGACGATCTGACTCATCAAGCCCAATGATTTCGGTCTTCCAACCCCTGCGCACGGCATAGCGGAGGTACATCTCAAGGAGATCTCTGGCGAACAGGTTCGCCTCTTCGCCACCCTCGGCACCACGGAGTTCAATGAGGACATTTCGTCCATCATTGGGATCCTTGGGCAACAAGAGCGTCTGGAGTTCTGCCTCGAGTCGCTCCATTGAGGCTTCGCACTCTGAAACTTCGTCTCGAAGCAGTTCACGATCGTCGCCAGAGGCTTCCGCCAACATCTCCGTTGCGGTGTCTCGATCTGCGCGAGCCTGCTTGAAGGCTCTCCAGACATCGAGCATTGGTCCGAGTTCTTTGTGCCGGCGCGACAGATCTCGAAGTTTCGTCGCATCGTTGTTCGCTGCGGCCTCATTGAGGTCTGCCTCAACGGTCTGGAACTCAACTTCGAGCGCGTCGAGACGTTGGTCGAGCGTAGGTCGTGCCATCAGAAGTTCGCTTGCGCTCCTAGAGAGCGCAGCGGGTCCTTACTTGGTCTTGCGGGCGCCGTAGCGCTTGTTGAAGCGGTCCACGCGGCCACCGGAGTCAACCAGCTTCTGCTTACCAGTGAAGAATGGGTGGCACTCGTTGCAGAGTTCCACCACAATCTCGGCCTTGGTCGAGCGGGTGGTGAAGGTGTTCCCGCACGAGCACCGAACCTGGGCCTCTTCGTACGTTGGGTGAATGTCAGTCTTCATCGCTACTCCATTGCCTCTGGTGAGGCCTCAATGCTAGCCGAGCGCCACGAGGCACCAAGCAGCGCGTTAGTTATTGGGTGTTGGGCCCTTGGCAATCTCGGCCAAGAACTCATCATTCGAGGTGGTCGTCCGGATCTTGTCCATGAGCAACTCAAGCCCTGGTGCGGAGTTTCCTTCGGCCGCAAGTGCATTGAGCACTCGGCGCAACTTCCAGACTTGCTGAAGTTGACCACGGTCAAACAAGAGTTCTTCGTGGCGGGTCGACGAAGCATTGACATCAATGGCTGGGTACAAGCGCCGCTCGGCCAAACGTCGATCGAGGCGAAGTTCCATGTTGCCGGTGCCCTTGAATTCCTCAAAGATCACTTCATCCATCTTTGAACCCGTCTCAACGAGCGCAGTCGCCAAGATGGTCAAGCTTCCGCCCTCTTCGATGTTTCGAGCCGCACCAAAGAACTTCTTTGGCGGATAGAGGGCTCCCGAGTCAACACCACCGGACATGATCCGACCGGTTGCTGGGTGGGCGAGGTTGTACGCACGAGCGAGACGGGTGATGCCATCGAGGATGATGACAACGTCTTGACCCATCTCAACGAGTCGCTTTGCTCGCTCAAGCGCGAGTTCGGCAACTGCCGTGTGCTCTTCCGAAGGGCGGTCGAACGTCGAGGCGATCACTTCACCGCTTACTGAACGCTTCATGTCGGTGACTTCTTCTGGTCGCTCATCAACGAGCAGCACCATGAGATGCACATCGGGGTTATTCGCCTCAATGGAGTGAGCGATTTGCTTCATGACCGTCGTCTTGCCCGCCTTTGGAGGCGAGACGATCAGACCGCGCTGGCCCTTACCAATCGGAGCGAGCAGGTCAACAATTCGTGCGGTGAGGTTTTCCTTGTCCCGCTCCCCACCAGTCTCAAGAATGAGCTTGGCGTCAGGGAACAGCGGGGTCAGGTCTTCAAACTTCGGTCGGAGTTTCGCAACTTCTGGATCGAGACCCGAGACCTTGTCGACGCGCATGAGGGCGGCAAACTTTTCATTGCTCGCCGCTGGACGGTAGGCGCCATCAATGACGTCACCGCGTCGGAAATTATTCCGGCGGGCAATATTGATCGAGACGTAGATGTCCTTTGGTGACGGCAGGTATCCAACTTGGCGAATGAAGCCGAAGCCTTCGTCACGGAGGTCAAGAATGCCCTTCACCTCAATAAGTTCACCTTGATACTGCTCAGCATTGCTCTGGAATTCACGTTCCTGGCCGCGTGACTGGTCATCGCGATCGCGTCCACGCCGACGGCGATTTCGCTTGTTGCCAAGTTCATTGCCTGGTTGTGACTGACCGTAGCCACCGCCTTGACGATTGCCCTGCTGGCCGCCCTGACCTTGACCTTGACCTTGGCGGTCTTGGCGTTGTCCACCGTTATTGTTGGGCTGACGGTCACCACTTGATCGGTCGTCGCGGCGTTGTTGACCACTTTGTTGGGGTCGCGATTCTTCGCGAGGAGCGGCGACCTGACCTTCATCGGGTTCTGGAAAGACTGCTGGCTTGACCGCTGCGGACTTTGGTTCAGGGAACTCATCATCAAGTCCACCAACAGCGTCTGGCCCTGGGTCATTTGGGTCGAAGGAGAAGGTCGCTGCGGGCTTCCGGCTGCGACGTGCAGGCCCGGGGTTTCCCTGCCGACGAGGAGCATCTTCGGTTGACGACGGTGTGTCGGTTGACGGCGCGACTACGGGCGCCGCAGGTGCTGGTGCGGGTGCTGGAGCGGTCGATGGTTCACTCGTGGCAACACCGGTTGCCTCGAGGATCCGATCAACGAGATCGCTCTTCTTTGTTCTGCTGTTCGACTTGATTGCCAGGGTCTGAGCAATGGTGTGGAGTTCGTCACGCTCTTTGGCTTCAAGCATTGAGCGTTCAATTTGTGGTCCCGATGTCATCGGTTACCTCTTCTTGGTTGTTAGCCATCTCTGCGGAGATTCCGCGCGAGACGGGAAGGAGTACTGCGAGGAGGCGCTCACGAAGCGGCTGCGCGCAATCGGCACCACTCAAGCGGAAGGCTTAGGGGTGGTTGGAGCAGAGCTCCGGAACCGACGAACGTCACTGTAGCCGAGGTGACGACCACATGACACGCATGTCCTCAGGGCTCAATTGAGAGCACGTTCAAGATGGCATCAAAGGTTGGATCGACCACAACAGGCAGGGCAATCTGCGACAGCGCAACGTCAGGATCTTTGAGCCCGTGGCCAGTCAACGTGCACACGACTCTCGAACCCTTCTCGACGCCGTACTTGATCAGTCCTGCAACCGACGCAGCCGAGGCCGGTTCGCAGAACACGGACTCCTGTGTCGCCAAGAAGCGATAGGCCGAGAGAATTTCCTCATCGGTCACGGCATCGATTCTTCCGCCGCTTGCGTCTCGGGCGGTCGTCGCACCTGACCAGCTCGCCGGGTTACCAATGCGAATTGCCGTGGCGATCGTTTCTGGCTGCTCGATTGGTCGACCTTGAACTATCGGAGCTGATCCCGCCGCCTGGAACCCATACATCTTCGGCAACTTGGTTGACTTCGAATCAACGAGATAGTCGTTGTAGCCAGCCCAGTAGGCAGTGATGTTGCCGGCATTGCCAACAGGGATGCAGTGCACATCTGGGGCATCACCGAGCACGTCGCAAATCTCGTACGCCCCAGTCTTTTGACCCTCGATCCGGTACGGATTGATCGAGTTCACGACCGTGATGGGTGCTCGTGATGGAAGGTCCCGAACAATTTCGAGCGCTTGGTCGAAGTTGCCGCGGATTTGAATCACCGTGGCTCCATGAATGAGCGCCTGTGCCAACTTCCCAAGTGCGATATAGCCATCAGGAATGAGCACCGCACAAGTCATGCCAGCTCGAGCTGCATAGGCCGCCGCCGATGCCGACGTGTTCCCAGTCGAGGCGCAAACGACGGCAGTAGCCCCGGCTTCCTTTGCCTTCGAGATCGCCATCGTCATCCCACGGTCTTTAAAGGAACCAGTGGGGTTTGCACCTTCAACCTTCAAGAAGACCTCTGCACCAACAAGCTCAGAGAGTCGAGGCGCCGGCACAAGCGGCGTATTCCCCTCGAGAAGGGTCACGACTGGTGTTCGATCCGTTACCGACAAATAC
>CAIQUD010000046.1 GCA_903874965.1 uncultured Actinomycetes bacterium
GTGCCCTTCTGGCCAAGGTGTGCGGTGGACGAAGGTGTCGGGTCGATCAGCACGAGAGGGCCTGATTGCTGCCCATCTCCCTGATAGAGGGTCCAGCCGAAGCTCGGTCACCATTTCCTGCTCTCTCCGTCGATTGTCCCTTTAACCGTACCCGACGGTCCCTGCATTTCGGCCAGACTCTCTCTGTGTTCGCCTCCGAGACGACAACGCCGCTCTACGCCAGCTTGCTCGTCGTGCACATCATTGTGGTGCTCATTGGACTCGTCCAACTGATTGTGGCGGCCAAGGAGAATGAATCGCTTCGGCGAGCTGCGAAGGTAGAAGATCTGAACGAGACGACGCTTCGGTACTTCGCTCGACCGTCGCCGATCTTCGGTCGGGTGCTCCTCCTGGTTCCCATTACGGGAGCAGGTCTACTTGGAGTATCGAATGGACGGACTTCCTTCACGGATGCCTGGGTGCTCCTTGGAGCCCTTTGTTGGGTCGCAGCCTTTGCTGGCCTTGAAGCAGGAATCTTCGCCAATGAACGCCGAGTCGCACAGGGACTGGCGGAGCAACGAATTGATCAACCGGCAGCTGCAGCAGCAGCTCGTGCTTCGCACCTCGTTGCCGCGGTCGTTGTGGTCGCCGCACTCATCATGATTTTCCAGCCGGGAGGCTGAGACTCTTAGGAGTGAGGAAGGATTTGCGGCAAGCCAACGAGGCCCGCGGCCACGGTGGCATTGTCCTTCTCATCAATCAGCACAAATGAGCCCGTGATGCGGTTCTCGGCATAGGGATCGACCACGAGAGGCGTTGCAGTCGCGAGATGCACGACACCAATTTGGTTCTCACCCAATTCGTCGTGAGGCTCCAACGTCAGCGAATCGATCTGGAGGACCGACGCAATTGCGGTGACTCTTGCAGGAGTCGAGTGAGTCGTGTGCTTGAGGCGAAGGCGATCGCCAACCTTAAGCGGAGCAGACCCAAACCAGCAGACCGTTGCTTCAATGGCGCTCGTGACGGTTGGCGGGTGCAGGACGTCGGCAATCATGTCGCCACGGGTGACGTCGAAGTCATCGGTGAGGTGCACCGAGATGGAGATTCCCGCTTCGGCCTGGTCGAGGGGACCGTCATAGGTTTCGACCCTGCTGACCGTCGTCGTCTTGCCAAGCGGAAGGACAATGACGGATTGACCCGAACGCAGCGGTGCGCCGGCAACCATGCCTGCGTAGCTCCTTCGTTCACCAACTTGACGAATCACCCACTGCACAGGAAGACGGGTGGTCGTGCCACCTTCATCTTCTCCAACGCCAGCCCAATCGCCCGCATGAGCGGCTTCGAGTGCTTCGAGCACGGTTGGTCCCTTGAACCACGCACTGTTGCTGCCTCGACTTACGACATTCTCGCCAAGGAGTGCCGAGATTGGAATGACCGAGACTCGGCGAACGCCGAGAGCAGTGGCTAAGTCCTGCACCGACGACGCAACCTTCAAGAAGGCTTCTTCGTCCCAGTCAATGAGGTCCATCTTGTTGACACAAACAACGAATTCGGACACCCCGAGAAGGGCAGCGATGCAGCAGTGTCGACGGGTTTGCTCCTTGATGCCGCTTTGGGCATCGATGACCACGAGCGCAAGGTCAGCCGTCGAGGCGCCGGTTGCCATGTTCTTCGTGTACTGCACATGGCCTGGGCAGTCCGCAATGACGAACTTACGAGTTGGGGTCGCGGCGTAGCGGTAGGCAACGTCAATGGTGATGCCTTGCTCACGTTCAGCTCGGAGCCCGTCAGTGACGAACGACAGGTCAACTTCACCAGTTCCTCGTCGAATGGAGGCTTCAGTGACGGCGTCCAACTGGTCGTCGAAGAGTTGCTTGGTGTCAACGAGCAGGCGACCAATGAGCGTTGACTTTCCGTCATCGACGGAACCAACGGTGGCAAAACGGAGAAGATCAGTCTTTGCCATTAGAAGTAACCCTCGCGCTTGCGGTCTTCCATAGCGGTTTCCGAGAACTTGTCGTCGCCGCGAGTTGCGCCTCGTTCTGAAACTCGTGCACCGGCAACTTCGTCCACGACTTCTTCAACGGTGGCCGCAGTCGACCGAACCGCACCAGTCAGCGTTGCATCACCAACAGTGCGGAAACGAACACTCAACCGTTGAATCTGCTCACCCTCATGTGGGTGCACAAATTCTGAAACGGCGAGCAGCATGCCGTCCCGCTCGACGACGTCGCGTTCATGGGCGTAGTAGATCGACGGCAACTCAATGCGCTCTCGAGCGATGTACTGCCAGATGTCGAGTTCCGTCCAGTCAGAGAGCGGAAATGCTCGGAGGTGTTCGCCGGGAAGAACTTTGCCCTGGTAGAGGTGCCAGAGTTCCGGACGCTGTTTGCGGGGTTCCCACTGGCCGAACGCGTCTCTGAACGAGAGCACCCTCTCCTTGGCCCGAGCCTTGTCCTCATCACGGCGCGCACCACCAAAGGCAGCATCGAACTTGTGCTCAGTGATGGCATCGAGCA
>CAIQUD010000047.1 GCA_903874965.1 uncultured Actinomycetes bacterium
CAATTTCCAAGGTTCATGGCGTGACCGTTCTGCTGGTCGCCCACGATGTCAATCCGATCCTGTCCCACCTTGATCAAGTGGTCTATCTCGCCCATGGTGGCGTGTTGACAGGATCACCAAACGAGGTCATTACGAGCGAGAACCTCTCCGCGCTCTACGACACTCCGGTCGACGTGCTCACGACGTCCACTGGTCGACTCGTCGTGGTGGGTCAACCAGATGCCCACGGTGGTCATCACCCACATCCCGGTCACGGGAGCCACAACCATGGTCACGGCGGATGATCCGTCCAAGCTTTTCTCCGAACCCATGGACCGATCTCACGACCATGTGGTCCTATCCCTACCTTCGCAACGCGCTTCTTGCCGGGTCAATCGTTGCGGTGATCGCCTCATCGGTTGGTTGGATGATGGTCCAACGGAGACAGAGCTTTCTTGGTCACACACTCGCCGTGGTGTCATTTCCAGGAGCGTGCCTTGCACTCCTGTTTACCCTTCCGGCGAGCATTGGCTACTACGGCGCAACGTTGATTGCCGCGCTCATTGCGAGACAGTCATCTGATGCCCAAGTTGCCGATGACCGAAGATCCAATGCGACGGTCGGAACCGTGCAGGCAGTCGCACTTGCCATTGGTCTACTCGTGATTTCTCACTCCTCGTCGTTCCTCACCTCGACGACGTCGCTGTTATTTGGTTCCTTTCTCGGTATTACGACCGGTGAAGTACTGCTGCTCGCGGTTGTTGGTCTCGTGACGGGAGCAGCCTTCATCGCCATTGCTCGCCCTCTCCTCCTCGCCACCTTCGATGCAACCGAAGCTAGGGCAATGGGAATTCCGGTTGACACACTCAACGTGATGTTTGTCGTGCTCCTTGCCTTGGTGGTCGCAGCCACTAGTCAAATCACCGGGGCACTGCTTGTTTTTGCACTCCTCGTCATGCCGGGAGCAACTGCCCAGACCCTCACCCCAAAGGTGTGGAGAGGATGCGCGATCTCCGTTGCCCTCGGTCTTCTGACGATCTGGCTCGGCATTGGTTGTTCGTTCTTCCTCCCTCGCCTCCCCCTCGGCTTTTGCGTCACCTCAGTCGGCTTCACGGCATACGTCATCGCCCAGGTCGTGGTCACAGTGCGCTCTCGTCCACACGTTCAGGGAGCCCTTGCATGACGGCCTTCTTGACCACGTCCCTCTTTGCACCCTTCATGATCAATGCCTTCATTGCGGGGACTGCCATTGCACTCATCACTGGCGCAGTTGGTTCACTGTTGGTGCTGCGTGTGGAACTCTTCACCGCAGATGCACTCAGTCACGTTGCCTTCACCGGTGCGATGGCTGCCCTCTTGCTCGGTCTTGCCACCGGGCTTGGACTCCTGATCGCCTGTATTGGCGGGGCGGTTGTTCTGGCCCTCCTTGGCCGCTCAATTGGGAGGAGTGACGCGGCCATTGGGACCTTCTTTGCTTGGATCCTTGGTCTCGGGACCTTGCTGTTGTCGCTCGCCTCAACGTCATCAGTCGGAGCGACGGGGACCTCGTCGCTCACCGTGCTCTTCGGTTCGCTCTTCTCGCTGTCGACCACGAGCACCTGGCTCACTGTTCTCGGTGCAGCTCTTGGCCTTCTGGCTCTTGGAGTCATCCTTCGTCCATTGATCTTTTCCTCGATCGATGGGTCAGTTGCTCAAGCTCGCGGCGTGCCCGTCCTCGGATTGTCAATTGCCTTCGCAGTGATTGTTGGTGGCGCGACTGCGCTCTCGATCCAAGCAGTTGGTGCCTTGCTCTTTGTTGGACTGGTTGCGGCTCCAGCAGGTGCGGCAATGCGGCTGACCGCCAATCCCTTCAGCGCTACGGCACTCTCGATGGGGTTGTCGGTGGCTGCGGTGTGGACGGGACTCCTCACTGCGCTGATGGTTCCCTCGGTCCCACCGAGTTCGGCCATCATCCTCGTCGCAGCAGCCTTCTTCGCCATTGCCAAACTCAGCGAAACGGTGGTCACTCGGCATGCTGCGTGAATCCACCCACGATGACGCAGCACTGCGGCTTCAAGAAGCCGGCTATCGCTACACGACTGCTCGACGAAAGGTCGTCCACGCACTCTCGAGTGAGGGTCGCCCGGTCACCGTTCCAGAGTTGTTGGCTGCCCTTGATGGCGTGCCGCAGTCCTCTGCCTATCGAACGCTCACGATCCTTGTTGACGTCGGTCTTGCGGTGAAGGTTTCAGGAAGTGATGACTACGACCGGTTTGAGTTAGCGGAAGACGTCACGGGACATCACCACCACCTCTTCTGTTCGGCATGTGGAACCGTGACGGACCTGCAACCGTCAGCTCGACTCGAACAAGCGCTCAGTGAGGCGGCACTTGCCGTCACGGCCATGGGTTACGAGGTGAGTGGGCACCGGTTCGATCTGGTGGGCACATGTCCCGCCTGCACGGCGTTAGCCGAACAGTAAGCCGTAGTTCGCTCCTCGACGCGTCTGGTGTCCTCCATCGACGGCAAGGTGTTCGCCGGTGATCCAACTTGATTCATCCGAGAGCAGAAAACGAACTGCACGAGCAACGTCATCAACGGTGCCAACCCGCGCGAGCGGGGTCTGCTCGATGTAGTCATCGAGGAGTGCCCCACCAGCGGTGATGAACTCCATGAGTTCGTCGTCAATAATTCCTGGTCGAACGGAATTCACTCGAATGCCTCGATCGCCAAGCTCTTCCGCCGCGTAAGAGGTGAGCTGATCAATGGCCGCCTTGGAGATGCCATAGGCGGAGAGGTAGCGGTGCGGGAAGTGTCCGGCACCAGACGACATCAACACAATGGAGCCACCTCCGGTGCCAGCCATTGCCCGCCCCCCATGCTTCACACAGAGGAAGGACCCGAGGACATTCAGTTCAATGGTTGCGCGATATGCCTCGAGATCAGAATCGAGCATTGGTCCCATGTGGAGTGATCCACCCGCACAGCCAAAGAGTCCGTCCAGCCGACCGGTTGGCTCAGCTGCCTGGGCGACGGCACGCTCAACGTCTGCTTCAACGGTGACGTCGGCGACAAGGTAGGTAACGGCTCCGCCACCTTGCGCCTTCTCGCTGAGCTTCTCCACTGCGTCGACGAGCTTTGACTCCGTTCGACCACAGATGGTGACCTGTGCACCTTCTCCAAGCAGAAGTGCTGAGGTGCCAAAGCCAATTCCAGAGCCGCCGCCGGTGATGAGGACGGTCTTTCCGGAAAGGGTGTGCTGTTGTTCGCTCATACGGGTCCAGCTCCAATCGATGTGGTGGGGGTGAAGGTGACCGGCATTGACACGAGGCCTGAGACAAAGCTCGCCGGCCGTTGTGCAAGGACTGCTCCAGGCTCGATCGCAAGATCTGGGAGTCGCTGCAGCAAGGTCGTCACCATGCACCGCAGTTCCAGCCGAGCGAGTTGATTGCCAAGGCAGTGGTGCGCGCCAAAGCCGAAGGCCATGTGGTCGTTCGGACTCCGGGTGGTGTCAAATGCGTTTGGCGCGGAGAAGACGAGTTCATCCCGATTCGCTGATGGGTAGAACAAGAGCACCTTGTCGCCCGCCTTCAATGGTGCGCCATGAAAGTCCATGTCCTCAACAACAGTTCGGTTCATGTTCTTGATGGGTGTGACCCAACGAAGCATCTCTTCAACCGCCAGGGGAATTTCGTCTGGAGAAGCTTGGAGTCGGGCCAACTGATCAGGGTGTTGGAGTAGTGCTTCCATCCCACCACTGATGACGTGACGCGTGGTCTCATCGCCACCAATAAGGAGCAGCAAGGTCTCGTGGATCAAGGTATCGAGATCGAGCAATTCACCATCGATGTCAGTGTTCGCCAAAATGCCGATCAAGTCATCATCTCGACCAGTTGCACGCCGACTCTCCACCACCTTCGTGATGTAGGCCTGATACTCCACAAAGGCTTGAATCATCTTTTCAAGCAGCCCGGGATCCGTCGAGCCTTGAGCAACCAACATGTCATCGGACCACCGGAGCAAATCTCCTCGATCCTCAGGAGCAACTCCCAAGAGGTCACCAATGGCAATCATTGGAAGCGGCGCGGCAATCTCTTCAACAAGATCACATGATCCACGCGCCGCAACCTCATCAACAATGGCATCGCAAACCTGTTGAATACGAGCTTCCATTGCTCGGACTCTGATCGGTGTGAACCCTGCCGAGACCCGGCGGCGGCGAGCCACATGCTCGGGGGCATCGAAGTCGATCATCATTGGCAGTGGACCGGTCTCAGGTCGTGAACCGCCAGCGCTTGAGAATTGTTCGGGGTGTCGTGATGCCTCACGAATGTGGTCGTAACGAAGCAGTCCCCAAAGATTCGACGACTCGTCGAAGTAGACCGGCTCGTTGGCACGGAGCCAGGCGAAGGCCCCATACGGGTCATCGGCGTAGAACTTCCCGTCGAGGAAGTTGATGTACGGCTTGGTCATACAGGTCCACCCCCTGCTGCAGCGGAGGTCTGCAGCGAGCAAAACAGTATCGGAGACAACCACCCTGCTCAGGTGGCAGCACCACCGAAGGTGAAGTGGCTGGCTCATGAGCGAACAGGATGGTGGCGTGAAGGTCATAGGCTCTTTTCATGGCCGATCAGGCAACGTTCGCCGACGACGCAATGCAGTACCTCAACCAGTTGTTTTCCGTTGCCCAACGCCTGACGGGTAACCGCTCCGAAGCTGAAGATCTCGTTCAAGAGACCTATCTGAACGGCTACCGGGCCTATGGATCCTTTGAAGAAGGAACCAATCTCCGCGCCTGGCTCTTCAAGATCTTGCAGAACAACTACAAGAACGCCCTTCGAACCAAGAGTCGACGACCGGTGAAGTACGAGCCACACGATGACGAGGAAATCGAAGAGCACTACTTCATGAATCGAACGACACCTGAAGACGTCGCGCTCGATCGAATGACCGACACCATGGTGAAAAAGGCAGTCGATGAACTCCCTGAAGCATTTCGCGAGGCGGTGCTCCTTGCTGATGTCGAGGGGTTCACGTATGCAGAAATTGCGGAAATTACTGAAGTTCCGATCGGTACGGTCATGTCCCGGATCCATCGGGGAAGAAAGTCGCTCCAAAAGACGTTGTATGAGTACGCAGTCGAACAAGGACTGATTGCTACGCCCGCAAATCTGGGAGGGGGACCGCTATGAAGCAACCAATCGACTGTGGCACTGCCTTGCATGAGCTCTACGAGTTCCTCGATGGCGAGCTCACTGAGGAGAAGCGCGTCGCCATTGAAGAGCACCTCGACCACTGCGCACCATGTGACGGTGCTCGCAAGTTTGAGGGCGAACTTCGCGTCGTCATCGCTGATCGTTGCCAGGAAGAAGTTCCTGATGACCTCGTCAACCGAATCAAGGCAGCGATTCTCCTCGCAAAAGAGCAGGCGTAACCCTGTCGGCACTTCGAGATCGTGCGGAGGAATTCGCTCGCCCTCTCCTTCCTCGCACGAACTTCGGTGACGGCGAGCTCCATCTGTCGGTATCAGGAGGCCCTGACTCAACGGCTATGGCGGTTCTTGCAAGTTTGTTGCACCAACCACTCGTCCTCCATCACGTTGATCACCGTTTGCGAGCGGGAAGTGACCGTGAGGCGGAGGTCGTGGCAGAGCTCGCCACTTCCCTCTCCGCCAAGTTTGTTGCACATGGCGTTTCCGTCGAGGCTGGACCAAATCTCGAAGCACGTGCTCGTGAGGCTCGATTTTCGGTGCTGCCAAATGGTGTGGCGACCGGTCACACTGCCGAGGATCGGGCGGCCACTGTGCTGATCAACCTCTTGCGAGGAGCAGGGTCTCGTGGCCTCTCCTCCCTCCGACCTGGACCAACGCACCCGATCTTGGAACTCCGACGAGCAGAAACCGTTGCCCTCTGCGAAGCACTGCAGCTCACCTGTGTCGTCGACCCAACCAATACGTCCACCGAGTTCCTTCGGAATCAAGTCCGGAGGGAACTCTTGCCAAAGATGGAGGAACTGGCCAGCCGAGACATTGTGCCGCTGCTTAATCGTTCCGCCAGTGTGCTTGGCGAAGAAGACGCCTACTTGGACGAGCTCAGCCTCGTCGTAATTCCTGATCCGACGGATCTCAAGGTGCTTCGAGCCGCTCCATCGGTGCTCGTGGCCCGCCGCCTCCGTCAACACCTCGCACACAATGGGTATGCCCCGTCGGTCGCTGAACTTGGTCGTGTGCTGCAGGTCGTGCGGGGAGAGGTCCTTGCCTGCGAAGTCGCAGGAGGCAGAAGAGTGACACGAGCCAATCAGCACCTCGTCGTTACCTGAGATTGGCACGGTAGAGTCGTTTCGTGGACGACACTTCTTCCAATTTGCCTCCCTCATGGGCCGCCGATGTCCTTGGTGACGTCGTGATCTCGGCGGAGGCGCTGAGCGCTCGAGTCAAGGAACTCGGTGCTGCAATTGCCGAGGACTACGCCGATGACCCGCCGCTCCTCGTTGGCGTGCTCAAGGGGGCCATGATGTTCATGACCGACTTGGCACGAGCAACCGAATTGGCAGTTGATATGGACTTCATGGCCGTCTCGTCCTATGGCTCAGCAACCCAATCCTCGGGGATTGTGCGAATTGTGAAGGACTTGGAAGCCGATCTCACTGGACGCCATGTTCTCGTTGTCGAAGACATTGTTGATTCTGGTCTCACGCTCAACTACCTCCGCAAGTACCTCCTTGCTCGGAGTCCCAAGAGTGTTGAGGTGTGTGCGCTTCTCCTGAAAGAGGGAGAACAACGCGTGTCGCTCGACCTTCGCTATGTCGGCTTCACGATTCCTCCAACGTTCGTCGTTGGCTATGGCCTCGACGTTGCCGAGAAATATCGAAATCTGTCGGGAATTTTCACCTACATCGGACCGGGGTCCCACTAATGGCCTTCGATCTGGAACGAGCAAAGGCCGCAGTCACTGAACTCCTGGCAGCAATTGGCGAAGACCCAACGCGTGAAGGGTTGCTCGACACACCACGACGTGTCGCAACGATGTACGAGGAACTCCTCGCGGGGATAACTCAAGATCCCTCACTCCATCTTGGGGTGACGTTTGCCGAGGGTCATGACGAGATGGTCATGGTTCGAGATATCCCGTTCTCCTCGCTCTGTGAGCACCACCTCGTTCCTTTCATGGGGCGAGCCCACGTGGCGTATATCCCTGGCGACGACGGGCGAATCACTGGCTTGTCAAAACTCGCCCGCGTCGTTGATGGCTACGCGCACCGCCTGCAAGTTCAAGAACGAATGACTGCGCAAATCGCCGATGACCTCGACCGGGTGCTCGCACCTCGTGGCGCATTGGTGGTCATTGAAGCGGAGCACTTCTGCATGACGATGCGTGGTGTGAAGAAGCCTGGAGCGGTCACCGTGACCTCGGCCGTCCGAGGGCTCTTCCGCACTGACCAGTCAGCGCGTGCTGAAGCACTCGCCTTCATTCACGGTCGCTGAAAGACCTGAGGCTTCTTCCTCATGGCGAGACAGCCCTTTCATCGAGTTGGACCAGCTCTCGTTATGGGAGTTTGCAATGTCACCCCCGACTCGTTCTCTGGTGATGGCCATGGCAGCGACCACCTTGCGGCAATTGCCCACGGTAAGGAACTCTTCGAGAGCGGCTGCGCACTCGTTGATGTTGGAGGGGTCTCAACCCGACCAGGTGCCGCCAGCGTCGATGAAGGTGCA
>CAIQUD010000048.1 GCA_903874965.1 uncultured Actinomycetes bacterium
CTGCACAGGAGTGAGGTCCATCACGCTGGTCGGTGGTGGCAGATGAATTCCTGGAGATGCGGCCTTCAGCAAGGTGCGAAGGTGTCGCTCGTTGGCGGCGTAATTCCCTTCGCCATAGCTCACGTGTCGAATGACACCTTCTGCATCGACGAGGTATTCCGCTGGCCAGTACTGATTGGCATACGCGTTCCACGTCGACAAGGTGTCATCGATTGCAATTGGATAGCCCACGCCGAGACTTCTTGCTGCTGCGGCAATGTTGCTTGGCGAGTGCTCAAAGGCAAATTCAGGAGACTCGACGCCGACGATCACCAGGCCACTGTCTCGGTAGCGCTGATACCAGGCCTCAAGATGAGGAAGGGTCCGTTGACAATTGATGCATGAATACGTCCAAAAGTCGATCAGCACCACTTTGCCCTTCAAGTTCTTGAGGGTTAGCGGCTGATTCTTCGGAGTGTTGAGCCACGTTGTTGGTTTCGAGAAATCTGGAGCTAGGCCGCAGTTTCCGAGTGATCGCATGACGCCCGATGCCGCACGATTTTCGCAGTCCACGAGGGAGCCAACATTTTGCTGATTCTGGAGTGATCGCAGATGCTCCGTCGTGAACGAATTGCCTTCCACCCACTTCTGGAGCGTTTGGGTGTATCCAGGAAGTGCTCGCTGCAGTGAGGCCGTCACATTGAAGTTGACGGCGAGCGCCATCACAATGAGGATCGCTCCCGCTATTGGACGCCATTGTCGAGACCGCTGCGCCATTGATCGATTTCGCTCAAGGAGACGGTCACCAGCGAGCGCAATGACGAGGAGTGGTGTCGCTGCACCTGCGGCAAAGCAAATGCTTAACAGCACACCAAAGAAACTGGCATGGTGACTTGTGCCGAGGACGGAGATTGCGGCGAGAACAGGCCCGGCACAAGGAACGAACACGAGACCAAGCCCGAGACCAAGGACAAATCCAGCACTTGCTCCACTTGGGGTGCCACGGGCCAGTCTTTGAAAGGGCCTCTCAAGCCAACGTTCGAGTTTCGGCACCATGAGTCCGAGACCGAACAGCAACAGCATCAGAATGCCCAACTTGTGCAAGAGGCCTTCCGGGAGACCCAGGTTCGACAGAATGACCGATCCGAGTGCGGTGATGATGCCAAAACTCAAGACGAGTCCGAGAACGACCGACACCGATCGCCGCCGGCGCATTGTCCTGCCTCCCGCATCCTCTTCGATGGGAGTTGACCATCCAACGAGGACCACGGGCAGGATCGGCAGAATGCAGGGTGATACTCCGGCAATGAGCCCTGCAACGTACCCAATGACGAGGAGTCCAATCACGACGGGATCCCGTTGGAAGCCGCGATCGAGGGATCATTGCCAATACCGTCAGCGGTGAACCAACAGGGGACGCGTTCGTGCAACAGGGACGAAGTGCCAAGGGTGCAGCACGCGTCACGCTCCGTGCTGCCTTGACCTTCCTCTCCTTTCCTGCACGTCCGACCGAACTGATGGCTCGAGGGCATCAGGAGTGCACGCGCTTGCAGCTTGGTCTCCATGGCATTCAATGCACAACGATGACGTTCTGCACCCGTCATGGAGTCGTGTTGTCTGACTGGTCCTTGCGTCGGGGCAAGACCCAGCCCGGTCGAGCGAAGTGGCAGGTGTAACCGTTGGGATAGCGGTCGAGGTAATCCTGATGTTCTGGTTCGGCCTCCCAGAATGGACCTAATGGCGAGAGTTCCGTGACGACAGGTCCAGGCCACAAACCTGAAGCGTCGACGTCCAAGATGGTGTCCTCAGCGATGGCACGCTGTGAGTCATCCGCATAGAAAATTGCCGACCGATAGCTCGATCCCCGGTCATTTCCCTGCCGGTCCTTCGTCGTTGGATCGTGGATCTGAAAGAAGAACTCCAGAAGCTCGCGATACGACGTCACGTGCGGATCGAAGATGATTTCGATTGCCTCCGCGTGGCTGCCGTGATGGCGGTAGGTCGCATTTGCAACATCACCTCCGCAGTAGCCGACCCGAGTGGAGATGACTCCGGGCCGCCGTCGGATGAGGTCCTGCATCCCCCAAAAACAGCCTCCGGCAAATACCGCCTGTTGTGTCAGCTTTTCCATCATCCATTCCCCTTTCGCGAAGCAACGTCAACGAACAAACTCTTGAACTCGCCATATCCATTCGCTTCGAGATCTTCGAAGTGGATGAATCGCAGCGAAGCCGAGTTGATGCAGTAGCGCAGGCCACCTTCGCTTGCCGGGCCATCATTGAAGACGTGGCCTAAGTGACTATCACCTTGAGATGAGCGAACTTCAGTTCTGATCAAGCCGAAGGAGCGGTCTCGGATTTCGGTTACGGCATTCGACTTGACCGGCGA
>CAIQUD010000049.1 GCA_903874965.1 uncultured Actinomycetes bacterium
AACAGAGCGTTGGTTCGAGACCCTTCCACATCCAAGTCGGATCTAGGCTTCCGACATGGCGAGTAACGGGTTTGACCAAGGTTTTGCGGATAGTCCGTTTCCTGACGGTCGATGGGGCAAGTCAGACTCAATGCTGGCCGGGCCGCTCAAGGCTTTTGCGGCGACGAGCATTGGGTCAAGAACCATTAGGGCGCTTGTGCCAGTCGATACCAAGATCCTCATGAAGAGCAAGGGAACCTTCACCGTGCTCGGCCCATTTGGGTTGCCGCTTCTCCTTCTCACGACCATTGGTCGGACCTCAGGACTCGAACGCACGACCCCGCTTGTCTATCTGCAATGGGTGACGCACTGACCGTTGTTGGTTCGAATTTTGGTCAAGAGCGTCACCCAGCATGGGCGCTCAATTTGGCGTCGACGCCGAAGGCCAGGGTTTCCATTAAGGGTCAGCTCTTTGACGTGACCGCCACCGAACTCGATGGCGATGCTCGAACGAACGCGTTCGAACGGTTCGTCACCATGGCGAAAACCTACGACGCCTACCGGCATCGCACCGATCGTGCCATCAAGGTGTTCTCACTCCGACTGCTCGAGGACTGACGTGGATCTTGAACTCGAAGGTTCCGTCGTTGTCGTTACTGGTGGGACCGACGGACTCGGTCTTGCGCTCGCTCGGCGCCTTGTCGTGGAAGGTGCTTCGGTTGCGATCTGCAGCAGGAGAAGCGACGCCGTCACTGCTGCGACGGACGAACTCATTGGTTGTTCGAGCAAGCAGCAGGTTCTCGGACTGGTGGTTGATGTCACCAACCCGTCCGCCATTGAAGCGTTGGCATCGGCGACTCTTGCCCGCTTTGGTCGAGTTGATGGCCTCGTGAACAATGCGGGCCAGTCTGCAGCTCAAGGCGTCCTTCACGTTGATGATGCGGCGTGGCAGGCAGATCTTGATCTCAAACTCTTTGCCGCCATTCGGACCACTCGTGCATTCGCGGAATCACTGAAGGCTTCGAAGGGCAGCATTCTCAATGTGCTCGCCATCTCGGGAAAGCACCCAGGAGCTTCAACCGCCCCAACGTCGATTTCGCGTGCTGCTGGGCTGGCCTTGACCAAGGCGACGTCGAAGGATCTTGGCCCATTTGGCGTCAGAGCAAATGCCATCTTGATTGGCTTCATTGAGTCTGGCCAGTGGCTGCGCCGAGCAGAGGAAGCTGGCATCACCATGGACCGACTTGCCGAACAAGTCTCGTCTGGCATGGGAATTCCGCTTGGGCGCATGGGGAGAGCAGAGGAGTTTGCTGATCTTGCGGCGTTCTTGCTCTCCGCGCGTGCCTCGTATGTGAGTGGAGTCGGCATCAATCTCGATGGTGGACTCTCAAGCGCGGTTTAGAGGATTCCGGTAGCAATCAAGATGAGGATTGCGAGCGCCGCATAGAGCGGAGGCTCAATGAACCGACCAGCTTTGGCCGCTGCCTTTCGGACCGTTGGCGAGCGACTAATCAGCGTCACTCCGGCGAGTAGCAACAGCAGTGAACCAGTCCACACCGAGAGCAACAGCCACTCGGTTGCCCCTTTGGTGGCCCGAAGAAGCGGCAGGTAGGTTGCAGCGTTGTCGGCCGAGATCGCGAAGGTGACCAAGAGGGCTCCGACGAATCCCCGGACCGCCGCAGGTGCACCAGCCTCTTGTCGAAGTTGGAGAAATCCTCGGACCGAAAGCACGGCGGGCACGACTGCCAAGAATGAGAAGCTCCAGAGCGGCAGTCCGACGAGTACGTGCCGCAGGGCAAAGCAGAAGGCGAACACGGCCATGGACGCGGTGAACTGACCGCGCCGAATCGATCGGGTGCGGCCCTCGGGAGCCAAGGCAAGTTGGGCGGAGAAGACCAGGCCATTGTCAAGATTCGTCGCCAGAAAGGCCCCAAGACCAAGCTCGACAATGGAAAGTGAGGACAGGCTCAACAGGACTCCATCGACGAGAGGCTACTTGGATGGAACAGAACGGGAAGGAGCGGCGCGAGGATGGAATGGTGGACGCTATTGATGACCGCTTGGTGAGACCCCCAACCGAGCATGACCTTCTTGAGGCAGAGAGGGTTGTCAGGAAGCACCTCGCCCCAACGCCGGTGCTCAACCTTGAGCTTGGTGGGCGAACGGTCGTCCTCAAGAATGAAGCGGCGCAGGTCACGGGGAGTTTCAAGATCCGTGGAGCCCTTGCCGCGATCGATGCGGCGTCCCGTGATCACCCCGGTCAAGAACTCTTAACGGTGTCTGCGGGAAACCATGGGCTTGGGATCGCGTATGCGAGTCGACTTTTAGGCATCGAAGCAACCATCGTCGTGCCCACAACGGCATCACCGGCCAAGGTGGCCAAACTTCGAGCCTTAGGGGCGAATCTTGTTGAGGTCGGAGAGGGCTTTGCCGCGGCCGAGCAGTACGCGCTGCAGCGAGCGCGTGATGAACAGGCGTACTTCATCTCGCCTTATAACGATCCTCATGTCATTGCGGGCCAAGCAACGGTCGCACGCGAGTTCTTGGAGCAGGTGCCGGTTCTGACGCAACTCATCGTGCCAATTGGTGGAGGTGGCCTCGCGTCTGGCGTCGTCGTCGCAACACGAGGCACCTCGGTTGAGGTGCTTGGCGTTCAGCCGAGTTCGAATGCAGCGATGGTTGCCGCACTTACGGGGAAACCGTTCATTGACGGAGTGACGGCAGCTGATGGGCTTGCCGGAGATGTCGAACGGGGATCGGTCACGATTGACCTTTTGCGAGACGCACGAGTTGAGGTCGTGACCGTCTCCGAAGAAGCCATTGCGCAAGCAGTGGTGTTGGCGTTCTCAGAATTTGGCATGGTGCTTGAAGCTTCAGGGGCGGTTGGCCTCGCCGCACTCAGTGAGGGGCTCGTTCCTGTGTCCGAGCAGACCGGCGTGCTTCTGACCGGTCGAAATGTTTCCGTTGACCGATACCGAGAACTCCTCCGCCAAGGTAGCTAGACGCTGTAGCCACCATCGACATTGAGGACTTGACCGGAGATGAAGTTCGAAAGTGGGCTTGCGAGGAAGCAGACCGCTTCCGCGACGTCGGTGGCTCGACCAAATCGGCGAAGGGGAATGTTCTGGCGAGTGACGTCCAGTGCACGTTCATCAAGGTCGCCACTTGCGATCAGTCGTTCCGCCATTCCATCCGTCAACATTCCTGGTCCAACGCAATTCGCCCGGACTCCGTAGCGACCCTCTTCAACAGCGAGCGCCTTGATTAACTGCTCAACCGCAGCCTTTGGTGTTGACGAAAGCCCATCACGGACGGGGTAGCGAGTGGTCGCTGCAGTCGTGACGGCAACAATGGAGCCGCTCGATTGTCGAAGGTGATTGAGGCACGGGTGAAGGAGGTTGAAACAGGCGAGTACTTCGGCCTGCACATGGGTGCCGAATACCGCTGGCTCAACCGTCGAGAGATGTTGTTGGGGGATATGTGGACCCGCAGCGTGGATGACGCTGTGGAGTCCGCCATATTGCGCAGCAACGACGGCCACCACCGAAGCACAATGGTCCCGCTCCAAGAGATCGAGTTGAATTGCCGACACTCGAAGTCCTTCATTGGTCAACGAGGTCACGAGTTCAGTTGCCAGTCGCTCATTCGAGCGCTAGGTGAAGGTG
>CAIQUD010000050.1 GCA_903874965.1 uncultured Actinomycetes bacterium
GCCTCCTCAATCGACCCCCGCATGGCGATGCTCAAATCGTTCGCCGTCTTCGCGCAGCGGGCGCGATTGTGCTTGGGTCAACGAACCTGTCTGAATGGGCAAATCTTCGGTCCACGAGATCGTCATCAGGCTGGTCGGCAGTTGGTGGACTGACGGCAAATCCTTGGGCGACTGATCGAAGTGCTGGCGGTTCTTCGTCTGGTTCAGGAGCCGCACTTGCGGCTGGGCTCAGCCCGCTTGCGATTGGAACTGAGACCGATGGTTCGATTACCTGCCCTTCGTCGCTGAATGGCGTCGTTGGCCTCAAGCCAACGGTCGGTCTCCTTCCAACCAACGGCATCGTCCCACTGTCTTCCAGCCAAGACGCTCCAGGCCCAATGGCCAGAACGGTTGATGAGGTCGCCCGACTCTTCGCCGTGCTTGCCGAAAGCCCCGAGCTCTACAACGAAAGTCTCGGCAGCATTGAAGAACTTCGAGTTGCGGTGGCAGCAAATTGGAGGACGCAACACAAAGAGACTGATGCACTCTTTGATGACGTGATCCTTCGGTTGGCTCAAGCGGGTCTTCAGGTGAATCATCGAACCGTCGCTCAAGCCAATCTTTCAGTAGGTCGAGACGAGTTGGATGTGTTGTTGGCCGAAATGGCTGATGACCTCACGACCTACCTCGCAGGACGTGGCGGAAGCCCAGCGTCATTAGAGGAAGTTGTTGCTTTCGAACAAGCCCATCACGAAGTGGAGCTTCCGTACTTCGGCCATGAGCTCTTCATCCAAGCGTTGGCAACAGGTGGGCGCAGTGGTGCGAACTACCGAGAGGCCCGAGAGCGAAATCTCGAGTGGGCAACGACGGGCTGTCTTGAGCCAGCCCTCAAAGATGTTGCAGTACTCCTCGCTCCCACCTATGCACCAGCCTGGAAACAGGATCTTCTCCTCGGTGAAGATGGGGCCAAGGTTGCTCCGACCTCGACGGCGCCATCGATTGCGGGTTGGCCAATTGCGACGATTCCAATGGGTCTCGTGGCGGGACTTCCCGTCGGACTCGGCATCATCGGGAGACCCAACAGCGAAGCCACCATTCTTCGCGTTGCCCGCTTCATTGAGGATGTCCTTCAGTTGCGCAGTGATCCGACGTTCTCCCCCACCTTTGCTGCTCCGCGGCGGGGTTGAGCAAACTGGCAGTTTTAGGGGTCGAGGTGTAGAACAGTCGAGTACGAGGGGGGTCTCGAATGGACTATCACGGCAAAATCGCGGTCGTCACTGGCGGCGCAGGTGGGATTGGGCGAGGGCTCGTCGTTGCCTTGCTGACCCGGGGGGCATCGGTCGTCATTGGTGATATTGAAACGACGGTGCTGAACGAGACCGTCAGTGAACTTTCTTCAATGGGCGAAGTCCGAGGAATGCAACTGGACGTCAGTGACGCTGCATCGGTTGAAGCATTTGCTGACGACATCTACGGGAAGGAAGGTAGGGTCGATCTCCTCTTTGCCAATGCTGGCGTTACCTCCGGCGGAGGTGGCCTTCCTTGGGAGCAGGAGATCAATGACTGGCGGTGGTGCTTCTCCGTCAATGTCTTCGGGGTCGCCGGAACGGTGCTCACCTTCCTTCCCCGCATGTTGGCTGCTGGAACTCCCGGAGAAGTCATTACGACGTCTTCAGGAGATGGCGGCGTTGCCCCCGTTCCCCACGCAAGCGTCTACGCCGCATCAAAGGCAGCGGTCAGTTGCTTCACTGAAGCGCTGGCGCACCAATTGCAGAAGAGCGAGGCCAAAGTTGGCGCACACGTCTTTTACCCAGGAGGCGGCCTGCTCGACACGGGACTCTGGACCGCCCAACGCAATCGCCCAGAGACACTCGCTCGCGTGAAGCCACGTCCACCTGCACCAGGAACGACCTTTGCGGAATTCAAGGCACAACTCGAGCAACTGGGTCTCCCGGCTGACGTCGTTGACCTTGATTGGCTCGGCATGAAGGTGCTCGAAGACCTCGATGAAGGAAAGTTCATCCTCGGTCCAAACATTGAGAAGTTCGGACCGCTGCTCCACAGTCGAGCTGACGCCATTGCCAAGGGCGAATTGCCCCCGACCCTGCTGCACTGAGGAGACCACGATGAACGAGGCGCGCTACACCGTCATCAGTTGCGATGCGCATGCAGGGGCAGATGTCACTGACTATCGCCCGTATCTCGCATCAACGTTCCACGAAGAATTCGACGCTTGGGCAGCGACCTATGAAGTACCGTTTGCCGACCTTCTCGCCCCTATCCGCTATCGAAATTGGGACTCAGATGCTCGAGAACGTGAACACGAGGCAGACGGCATTGTTGGTGAAGTGCTGTTTCCGAACACCGTTCCCCCATTCTTTGAAGAGGGGAACCTCGTGGCACTCCCGCCGAGCGCCGAGGACTATGCAAAGCGGTGGGCCGGCGTGCAGGCCCACAACCGGTGGCTGCTCGACTTCTGCAACCGCACGCCCGGCCGACGCGCTGGCGTGATTCAAATCTTCGTCAACAAACTCGACGACGCACTCGCGGAGATCAAATGGGCAGCAGAGAACTTCTCCCCATTCGGTGGCATCTTGCTGCCCTCAATTCCGCCCGGCTCCTCGCTTCCAGGGCTTTACGACCCTTGCTATGACCCGCTCTGGCGCCTGTGCGAAGAAACAGGAACCGTCATCAATATCCATGGTGGATCTGGGCTTCCCGACTACGGCGAACTCGAAATTGCTCGGGCAATGATGCTCATTGAGCTCCCATGGTTCAGCCACCGCCCAATGTGGCACTTGATCTTCGGTGGGGTGCTCGAACGGTTCCCGAACCTCAAGTTCACGCTGACCGAACAAGGCGTCTCTTGGCTGCCTCGAGGCCTTGAAACTCTCGACTGGTTTTATGGCCGAATGGCTGGAGGAGCGGCGGCTGAGGCGATGTTCTTCGGTGCCGCCGCAGCCGGGATGACCATGAAGCCAAGTGAGTACTTCCACCGCAACTTCTACCTTGGCGCATCGTTCCTGCGATCTTCAGAATCGGCACTTCGCGGTGAATTTGGCGCCGACAAGCTCATGTGGGGAGATGACTACCCGCACTCAGAGGGAACGTGGCCTTTCTCAACGAACGCCCTCCAGGTTGCCTTTGCAGGCGTCGACCCCGCAGACGTGCAGCGATTCGTTGGCACCAATGTTGCTGACCTCTACGGATTCGACATGGCAAAACTGAAGCCACTCGGTGACCAATTCGGACCGCTCGTGAGCGAAGTCATGGCGCCTTTGGCTCCGGCTGATTATCCAACCGCGTCAACGTCCAATGCTTTCGACACGACCCAAGTACTGCGGAGCTGGTAGTGCCGTTGGCGTGAGCAGCATCGACCTCCTCATCGGCATTGGCCGAAGGAAGGCGTATTTATGAAGGTCGAGTCGGCGTAATGCCGTAGTCCTCGAGCCACCACTTCGCCTTGGCGTCAGCCATTGGGTCGGCGACAAGGTTCGGGTCTTGACCGAGATCCGCAGGGCTGTACCCAATCCGGTCCGCAATTGGTTGCAAGGCCTTTAGGTCAAACCCATACACATTTGCGGCCACCCCACCCAAGATCTGACGACTCTCTTCAATTGGAATGTCGTGGAAGTCTTTCTTGAGCTTGGCTTCAGTGTTTGGCCAAGAACCCTCTGGGTGTGGATAGTCGGTTCCCCACATGACGGCGTCAAGACCGAGTGTGTGGCGACGACGAAGTTCTTCTTTCGACATCGTCGATGCACCGGCGAAGATATTCGTCCCGAAGTACTCAGACGGAAGCTTCGAGATCTTTCCAGCGAGCAATGCCGCCATCTTCTTGGTCGTGTGCCCGCCACCCATGTACTGGTCCCACTTCCACTTGGAATCGGCAATCCAGTACGCGGCGGCTTCGGTAACCACGAACTTGAGGTTGGGGTTCCGCTCAAAGGCGCCAGAGAAGAGCAAGTGCCAACTTGGTCGCGCTGCCCACCAAACCACTTCAGCCAAGTAAATCCCGAGGTGGCCGTTGTAGTCCTCATGCGGCGCCTCACCTGAGTGAGTGTGAACCGGAAGATTTGCCTCCGCACATGTCGCCCAGAACCGCTCGTAGACCTCGTCGGAGTATGGCTTGTGATCCCGCCACATTGTTGGAATCATCACGCCACGAATACCAGGCTGGTTAGCCGCCCACTCTGCTTCTAGGACGGCGCGCTCGGGATCGTGACACAGAGGAATGAGTGCAATGCCCGCCCGACGCTCCGGGCTTGTTGAGCAGAGCTCAGCCAAGAAGCGATTGTGTGCTCGAGCGCCGGCAAAGGCGAGGTCGGCATCGAGAATCATTCCTGCCGCAAGACCAGCATCAAAGGGAGGTGAGCCCATACCGGTCACTGCATCGGCATCAGCAAACAGGACGTCTGCCGCTACGCCGTCAGCGTCAAGCTCCTTGTCACGAACCGTTGGGTCATAGGCGCCACGGAGGCCCTCTTCATTCGAGGTCTCCCATCCCATGATGTACTCAAAGTTCGACTCGAGTTTTGCTGCTCGCTCGGTCTCTTTGTGCGTCGCCCAGGCGTCGAATTGCTCTCGAAACCCCGGATCGAGATAGGCCCCATAGTCCCGCAACGGCAGGCCGCAGTGGCCGTCAGCCGAGATGATGACGTAGCGATCGGTCATAACCTTCATCTCCAATCCGAGGCATGGCCTCAGCGGTAGTCCTACTTCGTGACGAGTTTCCCTGCTTTGCACCACAAACTGGTCGGCACGCCGAGGCATGGATTTGGCATTGACGCCAACTTCGATGCCGGAGGCATCTTCGTCAGCTGCACACCAGTGAATGGCGGGTAGTGCGCTCCTGCAGGGCATGAACCGAAGCCGGTGTCACACAGCGCCTGGAAGTAGAGATCCTGTCCAGGACCAAGGGCATTGCCACCAACGTTTGGAAGGCAGGTCTTGATCTTGGTGAGGTAGGTGGGAAAGACGCCATCTGGGGTCTTGTTGCCGGAGTAGCAGTTGCCCGGGTGCGTGTTCAGCGTCAATTCGCCAATGTCGCCATTGCTGACGTTCTTGAGCGTTCCATTACTGGAGAACACATTGTTCTTGACAACGACATTCTTCGGGTCGTAGACGCAACCAAGTCCGCTGGCGAATTGACCACCCGAATTTGCGCAGGTCGTCGGCGTTGGTGGGTTGTCGGAATCTGGATACGGCACCAAGAGCAATCCCCAAGCAACATTGCCCTTGAACGTGTTGTTCATGATGGTGTCGTTGGTGCCTCCTGCGACAGTCATGCCGGTTCCGGGAGGACCAGCCGATGCCGTTCCCGCTCGCGGGGCATTGGCATTGTTGTTGTTCTCAAAGGTGTTGTTCATCACGACCCAGCACGAATGCGTCTTCGTGATTGGCGAAATGGCGTTCCCGGGACAGGCACCATTCTGTGGCGGAGGTGGGTCGCCAGCGACTTGGCTATTCGTGTCGAAGCCATCAGCATTGTTATCAAACATTGAGTTCTTAATGAGGAACTTGCCGCCAGAGTTCGTCCCCGAGTAACCGAGGGCATTGCCCTCCATCCATGCACCGTCAACGACAGCGTTACACGCCTGCTGGCAAGCACCGATGTACATACCAGAGTCATTCATGTTCGATGCGTAGACCTTGGTCCAGGTGCCTCCTGAGGCATCTGAGGAGAAGATGCCGTAGGTGCCAGCGGCCGAATCGCCCCCGAAGTACGAGGTCGTGGTGTTGAGATAGGAACCCTCATAGCCAGTCAGGCCAATGGTTGAGGTGCCTTCGTGACCATTCCACCAAATCTGGTTTCCTCCTCCGTGTGCACCATTGAGGAAGTTGCAAATGGTGAGGTTGTCAACTGAAACATTGTTCGCACCGAAGATCACGATGCCGTTTCGACCAGCAACCTCGCCGCCAACGGTTGGTCCATGCTGCTGATCATCGGCACTTGCGCTGCAAACGCCCGAAGCAGACGACTTTGTCCCATCAACAACCACCGAGTTTCGGTTGAGTCCCCGAATATGGAGTCCGGCCTTCGTAATAATGACGCCACCAAAAGCACCTTGGTTGTATTCCCCAACCGATGGGGTATTGGTGAGGTCAGCCTTCTCGTGATAGTCACCAGGAGCAACAAGGATCCAGTCGCCAGCTTGGGCTGCGTCGACTGCAGCCTGGATGGTGGAGTACTGACCCGCATGACCCTTGTAGGTACCCACCGTGAGCACGCTTGCTGACGTGTGCGCAACATTGGCACTCGAGGCCAATGCCGTGCCGCCAACGACAAGGCCGGCGGCGGTGAGTGCCGCTGTTGCAGCGACTGCCGCACGATGGAACAACCGACGACTTTGGTCACCCATGGTGACTCCCCCTTTTTGGCGATCCCCCCGGACGCCTGCTTTCGGACAGTAGCACCGGCATCGCAATCGAGACCAACTCACCGAAGAGGTCTTAGTCGAAGAGTGATGCACCCAATTCGTCGTTGGAACCAAGACCTGGAGGGCAGGCGAACACGCCACTCCCCACATGGGTGACGTACTGGCTGAGGTTGTCAGAACGGGCCAGATCACCTTGAAGTGCCGTGAACTGCTTGACCGGATCTCGTTGGAAACAAAGGAAGAGCAATCCAGCATTCAGATTGCCAGTTCGCTCATCAACACCGTCAATAAAGTTGTACCCGCGTCGAAGGAGATGAACGCCGCCATTGGTCTCAGGAGCCGCCACACGAATGTGCGCTCCGAGAGGGATGACCGGAAAACCATGGGGGTCGAGCGCTTCGAAATTTGCCTTGTCGTGTTCCCGCTCACCCGTGAGCGGCGCACCCGAACTTCGCTTTCGGCCAATCACCGACTCTTGAACCTTGAGTGGGGTTGACGACCAGGTCGAGAGATTCATTTGAATTCGACGAGCGACGAGATACGTCCCTCCCGTCATCCATTGTTGATCATCTCGAGCGCCAACCCAGAGCCACCGCTTCAACAACGCGCTGTCGCCGCCTCGGAGATTGTTCGTGCCGTCTTTGAAGCCCAAGAGATTCCTCGCCGAGCGTTGTTCCGACGATGTCGCGGAAGTTCGCCCCGATCCGAGTTGAAGTGACTGCAGTTCAACCGTCCCGAGACCGAGTCGAGCGAGACTTCGAATTGCGTGGAAGGCAACTTGTGGATCGTCAGCGCATGCCTGCACACATAGGTCGCCAGCGGTAAACGCCGGATTGAGTTCATCGCCATCAAAGGCGGGGAGGTCGACCAATACCTTTGGACGGCGAGATGACAGTCCAAAGCGATCATTGAAGAGTGAGGGGCCGTAGCCAAAGGTCAACGTGAGATTTGCCGCGCCAAGACCGAGCGCTTCGCCCGTATCGCTCGGGGGATACGAACCGTCATACGTCTCTACCAGGGGCAATCCAACGGTCAATCGTTGGGCTGCACGACCCCAATCTGCGAGCATCCGCTTCAGTTCCTGACGGTCAGACGCTGCAACATTGAAGATGCCGAGGGCGAGGTGACCTTGCGCTGGCGTCACAATGCCTCCTTGGTGCTTGCCAAAGAACGGAATGCTTGATGCGGAATCGGTGGAGGCTCCAGCACCATGCGTCGAGGCAACGACCGCACCAACTGCGGCTACGCCACCGGCAGTCAAGACGGCGCGCCGCGTGACCCCAGTCCGACGCTCGGGTGCATCTGACGTGCTCACGCGTAGTACCTCCCGCTGCTGTAGCCAGCTATCGAACCCGCGAGTTGGCCAAAATCAAACTGCAAGACGGCAACAAGTCGACCGAGGCGCGCCCACACCGGCCCTGGCACTTGGGCATCCGTCGAACTGGCTGGCACCATCGAAAGGAGGGCATCCGCCTGGTCAAGACCTCGAGAAGTCTTCGCAAGTTGGGTTGGATCAACCAAGTTCGCCAGAGGACGGAGTGCGTCCAAACCACCTCGAACGGCGTGGAGAATGGCAAGCACATCAATGAGATCGCGATGACTCACTCGTTCTTGAGCATTCGCAATCACGTGATCAGCCAAGAAACCAAGTGCATGCACTTGATTCACTGCGACACCAGAAGGCTGGATGATGGTGCGGAACAACCCGATGACGAGTTGCGGTCCGGCGGCCTTCAAGTCGGGCATCGCCGCCAGGCCGTCAGAAAGCGGTCCTTGAAAGAGCGCTCGCTCGATGGCGTGAAGGCCCTTCCCTCGAGTCTTGCTACCACCAAGGAGTTGTCCGTCATAGGTTGCGCTGCTTGCGGGTCCCCCGAGCAAAACTGGCCGCAGAAGGTCAAAACTTCCCTGCGCCGCCGCCCACGCCCTGATCGCCGCTTGCCGATCACCTCGGCGAAGGGCACCATCAAGCTCGGTTACCGACGTGGTGAACCCCTCAGCCGCTTGGACAACTTGACGTCGATACGACGTCGTTGCAAACAACGCTGCAGCCTGTTCCGCTCGGCTCGGAACCTTTCCGGCAATGGTCGTCGTCGTGCGCACTGCCATGTGCGCCGTGGTCCCGCAGTCCGTGAGCAGCATGGCACTCGTCACCAACGCGAGTGCTGCCAACACAGGTCGGCTCATGCGTTGTCGAAAGGGCATCAGATCATCGTACGCAGCAAGCGTGGGGAAGAGCCAAGCGCCCGATCAATCGGGGAAACCAAATTGCGAGAAGGGCCAAAGAATCAGCTGCACTTCTCCAACAATCAAGTTTCTGCTGACCGTTCCCCACATCCTGGAGTCACAGGAATTGCTCCGATTGTCGCCCATGACGAAGTACTGCCCGGGTCGAACTGTTGTCGGGGTAATTGCAGTTCCGAGCGACTTGCCGTTGGCGGGAAGCCAAGGTTCTTTCAACGGCGACCCATTGATGTACACCTTGTCGCCGCGTGACGTCAATCGGTCTCCAGGAAGTCCAATGACCCGCTTCACAAGATCTGGCACGACAGGCCCCGCGCAATTTTCAGCCGGAGGGCGCGCAAACACCACGATGTCACCGCGATGAATTGAGTGGAAGTGATAGGCGAGTTTGTTGACGAGGATCCGGTCTCCGGTCATCAAGGTTGTTTCCATTGACGCCGAAGGAATGTAGAAGGTTTGGAGCACATAGGAGCGAACCACCATTGCGAGCACAACGGCCCCAACGATGACGAGCACCCACTCTCGAGCCATCTTCCCGAGTTGGCGGCCTCGACTGCTCGACGAGGCATCAGCTTCGAAGGACTCGTCAGTCGCTTGCAGCTCCGGACTTACCTCCGGCGTGGCCGCTTGCACGATTGGCGAAGTTGCACTTGTCGAAGTCGACGCTTCTGGCTGGTCGTCGTTCGGCTCCACTTCTCAAATCTACTCTGCTCCTTCTGTCTGAAACTCAGAAGACAGAGAAGTCCTTATCGAGCACCACGGACGAGGACTCCAGGGCGTGCGCCTGTCGGACGTCCATCCTCAAACGTCACCACTCCAGACTTGATGGTGGCGTCGTAGCCAACGGCCCCTTGCAGAATTCGACGACCGCCAGCTGGGAGGTCGGCAACCACCTTCGGACTCTCAATTTGAAGGCGCTCGTAGTCAATGACATTGAGATCAGCAAGGGTGCCGGGAACGATCCGACCTCGGTCGGTCAAGCCATAGAGCTGTGCGGTGTCATGTGTCTGCTTCTTGACCGCTTGCTCAAGGGTCAAGCGTGCACCATCTCGATCCCTCGTCCAGTGGGTGAGCAAGTAGGTCGGGAGCGACGCATCGCAGATGGTCCCAACGTGCGCGCCACCATCAGCCAGACCCGAAATGACCTCCGCATGCGTAAACATCTCCGCAACATGGTCGAGATTTCGAAGCGAGTAATTGAGGATTGGAATGTAGAGCAGGCCATGTCCGTCATCTGCCAAGCAGGCGTCGTAGGCAATCTCAAAGGCTGACGTTCCTGAACGCGTGGCCAACTCCGCAAGACAGTCGTTGGCAGAAGGCTCATAATTGGGCGGAGTTCCTAGCAAGAAGGTGGAGCGGAGTGCCCCTTCAACCTGAGCCGCAACGTCTTCAGGTGGCTCCCACGTGATGATGGCTTCACGCACCTCCGGTCGCCGAAGTTCCGCCACCAGCTCGACCTCACTCAGCCCTCGCTCCCTCAATGCTTGATAGGCCGGAATTGGATCAAACAGCGAGTAGGTAGTGAAGTGACCCGACAGGAGGCCAGTGGGCCGTCCTGCAACTTGCGGACGGAGCGTCGCACCTGTTGCATTCGCCTTGAGCGACACCTCAACCATGGTTCGCCAAATCTCAGGATCTCCATCCACTTGAAGGAGGGCATAGGTGACTGGTCTCCCCATTGCTAATGAGAGTCGCGCCATCCAGTCCACTTCGGTCATGAGGCTCTCGACGTCTTCACCTGCGGTCCCAAGTGGTGCGACTTCGAACACACCAGTGCCAGCCTCCGCCAATGCCTCGCCAATACCGAAGAGTTCATCGGCCATGGCAAAGGTTCCAGGAACAGGTTCACCATCAATGGCACGGTGCGCAAGCGTTCGAGAGGTGGAGAAGCCAAGCGCACCTGCGCGGAGTGCTTCCGCCACGATTGCGCGCATTTGAGAGATATCGGCTGCAGTCGCTGGCTCATTCCGTGCCCCACGATCGCCCATGACGTAGGCGCGAACTGCACCGTGGGAAATCTGCGTACCAACGTCAACCGTCCACTGTCGATCGTCGAGATTCTGCAGGTACTCCGGGAAGGTTTCCCAGCCCCAAGTCATCCCTTCTGAAAGCGCGGTGCCTGGAATGTCTTCCACGCCTTCCATGAGGCCAATCAGCCATTCGTGGCGATCAGGGGCCGCGGGAGCAAACCCAACACCACAATTTCCCGTGACGATGGTCGTCACCCCATGGAACGCGGTTGGTGCGAGGACTTCGTCCCAAGTGACTTGTCCGTCGTAGTGGGTATGGACATCAACCCAACCAGGAGTGACAACCTTGCCTGAGGCGTCGATTGTCCGATGGGCTGCTTGCCCGGAGAGATCACCGACCTCAGCGATCTGGTCTCCAATGATCCCGACGTCAGCCAGCCTCGGACTTCCTCCAAGACCATCGACGACAACTCCCCCAGTAATGAGCAGGTCGAACATGTTTCACCCCTTCGTTCTCGGCCATGCTGCCACTGGAGGAGCGACCATGTCGACTTCGCCAACAGGAGATGATTCTGAAGAAGCGGGGAAGTCGCTCCGGCCGACAACTGCAGCCAAATGACAAACTCCCCCGATGCCGAAGCACCGGGGGAGTTTGTAAGTAGCCCCAACGGGGTTCGAACCCGTGTCTCCACCTTGAGAGGGTGGTGTCCTAGGCCTCTAGACGATGGGGCCGCAGCACTACTACTGCATCACGGTGAAACCACCGTGCAGCTCGGGGGCAAGGACTCGAACCCTGAATAACTGGACCAGAACCAGTTGTGTTGCCAATTACACCACCCCCGAAGGGTGGATCCACAATCTAGCCGATGCCGAATAGGCGACTTGCGCTCACTGGGTCGCGTGGGTCAGCGACGAGAGATTCCCATACCCAATGATTCGTCCTGCTGAAACGGCGAGTGTTTCTCGAATGAAATACGGGATAGTCGCCGATCCCTTGATTGGAGAGGTCTGTGTAGGCGTTGGTGAAGGCGTGAAGCCAAAGGTCGAAAGAATGGCCATTGAACGGTCTTCGTGGAAGGGATCCGTGACGACGAGAACTTTCTTGACCGAAACGCTTCGCATCGCAGCTGCAGCGAAGCTGATGTTCTCGTAGCTGTCGGCTCCGCCCGAGAGAATGAACTTGGCCTTCACACCCTTGTTTACGAGCCAGTCCCGTGAGACGAGCGACTCCGTGGCTTGATCGCCCTTCAATTTCCCACCGGTAACGACGACGTACTTCGTCGTTGGGAATTGTTGGTAGAGCGAAAGGGCTTCCTGAAGGCGTGCCTTTAATTCTGGCGATGGGCCGCTTGGATAGGCAGCGGTCCCCATCACCACAATCGCGTCTGCTTGCACTGGGTTGTAGAGCGTCGAGGTCTTCCAGACCTGAAAGCCCGTGAACCCGATATAAAGAATGATTGCAGTGAGGATTCCGCCAATGATCTTCAGTGCAAGTTTGAGTGGCCAGAAGATCATGCGGTGGTCCCCGCAGCCTCACGAGCCATTGCGAGTCGTCGAAGTACTTCCTCGCGGCCGAGCACAGCAAGCGATTCGAACAATGGTGGTCCCACTGATTTTCCGGTGATCGCTACTCGAATCGGCGCTTGAACCTTTCGAAGCTTCAAGTCCAATGCTTCACCAAACTGCAGTGTTACCTCATGGAGTTGTTCCGCCTCGAAAGGAGCGGACTCGTAGACGGAAATCGCGGCGTCCAGGATGCGAACCGCATCCGCATCACCCGTCACGACCTTGCCCCAAGCTGCGGCGTCGATGGGAGGATTTTCGAGAAACAAGAAGTCGACCATTGCAGGAACCTCAGAAAGAATGGCAACCCGCTCTTGGACAACTGGAGCGATTGCTCGAAAGACTTCCCCATTGAAACGATCAGCGGGCCAAGGCACCACGTGGCCTTCTGGAGACCAGGCACCATCGACTGGAGCCAACCACGGAGTAGCTGCCTCGATGAACGCATCCAGGGACAACTCACGGAGGTAGGTCCCGTTGAGGTTGGTCAGCTTGGCAACATCAAAGAACGCTGGCGACTGATTGACGTCGGCCAATTGAAAGTCCGCAATCATTGCCTCGAGTGAGGCCTTTTCTTCACCCTTTGGACTCCAACCGAGAAGCCCCAAAAAATTGACGAACGCTGCGGAGAGGAAGCCTTGATCCCGGAACGACGCAACGGAAACTGGGTCTTTCCGTTTCGACAGCTTCTTCCTCTGCGCGTCAACGAGCAGTGGAAGGTGAGCGTAGTGAGGAAGGGCGATTTCCTCTCCTGTGGCTGCGGAGAGCGCTTCCCAAATGAGTTGTTGTTTCGGCGTATTGGAAATGTGATCTTCCCCACGAACCACGTGGGTGATCTTGTCGGCGCGATCATCAACCACATTGGCCATGTTGTAGAGAACGGCCCCTGAGGACTTCGCTACGACGAAGTCATCGAGCACCGCATTTTGAAATTCGATGCGGCCCCGAACTTCATCGGCGACGATGGTGAGACCGTCGACCGGGACCTTGAAGCGAAGCGCAGTGGTTGGGCCACGAGGAACCATTCGCTCACGGCAGTAGCCGTCATAGCCGGGGGTCTTGTTGTCGCCTTTTCGACGCTGAACGTCTTCCCCGGTGCAGGCACAGGCGTAGAGGAAACCATGATCAAACAGCGCTTCGACTGCTGCTGAATGCTGCGCTGCATTGTCGCTCTGACGGAATGGGCCTTCGTCAGCTTCAAGGCCTAGCCATGCCATCGATTCAACGATGAGGTCGACCCACTCCTCGCGATTTCTGTCGGCGTCGGTATCTTCAATGCGCAGAAGGAAGACGCCGCCAGTATGGCGAGCAAAGAGCCAATTGAAGAGCGCAGAACGCGCGCTTCCGACATGGAAGAGCCCAGTTGGCGACGGCGCGAATCGGACTCTTGTCGTCAAGGGCTGCTTCAGTCCTCGAGAATTGAAATGGCGCCAGTTGGGCACCCGTTGACGGATTCCCGCATTTGCTCGCGGTACTCCTCACCGGGGTTCTCGTTCAAGATGTAGAGATACCCATCATCTCGAACCTCAAAGATGTCAGGAGCAATGCCCATGCACACGGCGTTGCTTGCACACTCATCGAAGTCGACGACAACTTTCATAGTGAATCCTCCTCAAGGGCAACAACGAACTCATTGCTCGACCCATGCTACCGAAGGTCGAGTTCGCAAGAATGCTCAGTTCGGGCGTTCGCTCCCGACGATCCACATGGCGAAGAATTGCGCTCCGCCTCCGTAGGCATGGCCGAGCGCCTTTCGTGCTCCCTCAACCTGGTGCTCTCCCGCCATTCCGCGAACCTGCAGGGCGGCTTCTAAGAAGCGGAGCATTCCGGAAGCACCAATTGGGTTGGACGACAGCACACCACCTGAGCAGTTCCAAGGAATGTCTCCCCCGTCGAGTGCAGTTGCACCAGACTCCGTGAGCTTCCATCCCTCACCTTGCGCTGCGAATCCCAAGTTCTCCAGCCACATTGGCTCATACCAACTGAAGGGAACGTAGACCTCGGCGCAGTCAAGTTCTGCTCGGGGGTTCGTGATGCCGGCTTGGGCGTAGACGTCCTTCGCACAGTCACGGCCCGCTTGAGGGTTGACTTGGTCTCGACCAGCGAACATCGTTGGCTCTGACCGCATGGCCATGCCATGCACCCATGCAGGTCGGCGACCAGTTGCTGATTCAGCGACGGTTGCTGCCTGCTCGGATCCGAGCACCATTGCGGCTGCCCCATCAGATGACGGGCAGGACTCGAGGTAGTGGAGCGGGTCCCACAACAACACCGACTCCTCCACCATCTTCATGGAGATATCAGGAAGGTGAAGGTGTGCATACGGGTTCTTGAGCGCCTGGAGCCGGTCCTTGACGGCAACCCGCATGCCAACATCGTTTGGAGCACCCGACCTGCGCATGTAGGCACGAATAATGGGGGCAAAGTAGCCACCAGCTCCGGCCAACAGCGGCGCCGAGAACGGCTGTGGGACGGACAATGCCCACATCGCGTCCGAGTCCGACTGCTTCTCAAAGGCGACCGTCAACACTCGTTGGTGAAGTCCCGCAGCAACAAGGTGAGCTGCCACCAGTGCGGTTGACCCACCAACGGAGCCAGCGGTGTGAACGCGGAACATGGGCTTGCCAACTGCTCCAAGTGCGGCAGCGAGATAGTGCTCGGGCATCATGATGCCTTCGAACATGTCGGGAGCCTTGCCGACGACGACGGCGTCGATATCGGCCCAGGTGCAGCCTGCGTCATCAAGGGCGCGCTGCGCAGCCTCTCGAACGAGACCTGCAATGGAGACATCTTCACGCTTTGAGCGGTGGTGGGTTTGGCCGATTCCAATGACGGCAACACGGTTCGCCATGATCAGGCTCCTTCCAAGACACAGACGAGGTTCTGTTGGAGGAGTGGACCTCCAGTTGCATGCGCCACGGTTCTCGTCGCTCGACCATCGAGGATCGCTTGCGCTGCCTCTCCGAGTCGGTTGAGACCGCCTGACATGAGTGGGTTGGCCGAAAGAGGACCACCCGAGGGGTTGATTGACACTGAGTCAGCCAGCCCAAGCGCGGCCTTCACAATCAGTTCCTGATGGGCAAAAGGCGTCAACAACTCAGCGACGTCAACATGGCCTTCACCAACACCAGCGATCGCGCCGGCTTTCGCCGTCGACGTCGACACCGCCAGGTTTCGCGCACCAAACGCATGAGTCTCAATTCGGTGGTCAATTCCGGTGATCCACGCCGGGTGCTCTGCGTAGTCAAATGCCTTCTCACCAGCCGCAAGGATGATGGCCGAAGCTCCATCGCTGATAGGCGGCAAGCAATGCCGGCGAAGCGGCGAGACGAGATACGGCTCACTCATGAGCGTCGCTACGTCATCGTCCCTCTTGATCTGGGCAAAGGGGTTGTTCATGGCATCTCGACGCGACCTCGCCGCAATCCGAGCAAAGTCTTCTTCGGTGCCAAGACCTTGATCGATCACCGCACGTGCCTGGAGTGCTGCCAGCGACACGAGATCTGGGTGAAGCGGAGCCATCGTGTACGGATCGAGCTGCAAATTGAAGATCTCATCCAGATCACCGAGCGAACTCTTTCCGAAGCCATACACAAGTGCCGTGTCGAGATCGCCTTCTTGGAGACGGACGAAGGCCTCGTAGAGGGCCCAAGCGCCGTCCATTTCGACATGGGACTCAGACTTCGGTGGCCAGACGCCAATTGCGTCAAGCGCCGTGACAAAACTGAACGGTCCACCAATGAGGTAGTCGGTCGAGCCTGAGCAAATGAACCCAATCTCGTCCTTGGTGAGGCCCGCACGGTCGAAGACGTCATGGATGACCGGGAGGAGCATCTCAACTTCATTGGACGTGCTGTCAGAACGCACCGAGTGGTTCTGACTGAACCCAACAATGGCAACTGGTCGGTGCCCCTGGCGCGTTGCTGGAATCTTGCTCACAGGTACTCCTGGTAGGTCTCGTAGGCGGCATCAGGCTCACCAGTTGGGCGGAAGTACTTCACCGACGCGAGCGACGGAACGAGGTCTTCCTTGTCGACCCAAACCGCTTCCACACGCATTCCCATTCGGACTTCTTCGAGCTCACATTCTTGGATGAGTCCCATAAACGAAAGGTTGGCACCATCAAGCAAGATTTGACCGGCGATGTACGGGATCTTGATGGACTGGCCTGCGAATGGCACGTTCACCACACAGAACGTGGTGACGGTGCCGGTGTTCTTGAGTTCGACCTCTTCCGTCAAGGCAACACCGTCAACTGGGCAGGAGCCACGCGACGGCACGTAGACCTTCGAGCACACCGGGCAACGCTGGCCAATGAACTGTCCTCGCTGATAGCCACGGAGGTTCTTTGACAGCGAGGTTCCTGCGGTGAAGAAGTACTCCAAACGACTTGGAGTGGCGAGTTGGGTAATCGAGCCCCGAGGGTCACTCGTCACGTAGGTCTGATCGCTCACTTTGCCTCCTCTGGAACAAATGCGATGAGGTCAGCCATTGCGCCGATGCGCTCATCAGCTGGTCGAAAAATTGCGGTGACCCGCATGCCGGTTGCCATGGCTGACTCGCTGCCAGCGTCGACGACGTGGAGCATGGCGGTGTCGGCGCCGTCGGGCTGAATGAGCGCCCAAGCGAAGGGGTGTTGGAGGGGGTGTTGCTTGAGTGGTTGGTTGACCCAACCCCAACTCGTGACGACGGCACCCGGGCCAACGTTGACAATGCCGCTCGTCTCTTCTGCGGTGTCTGGGTCGTACTCCGTCGGAGGAAAGATGACCTTTCCTCCTGTCCCTTTGATGCCGATCAACACACCATCACGAAGTGCCGTGAGGAACGATCCAATGACCGGTCCGGTCGAACGTGAGTATGGAAACTCAAGTACGTGCGGGCTCGTGAAAATCTCTGGGCTCTCGCTCATAATTCCCCCACTTCCAAATCTCGATCGGACAGTCCGTCCGATGCTTGACCCTATGACACGACCTTGGCAACGCGCCAACTCAGTTGGTCACGCGAAACGGCGTGCCAACTCCTCAAGGCCACCTTGGTACGTGCCATGCAACATTTCGGCCATGTTGTCGGGCTCAACCTCGAACTTCCACGAAACGCTCGACCCCGAGTCGGTTGGGGTCACCGTGATTGACGCATGGTGCTTCGGTAGATCAATCACCGAATAGACGAGCACGCGTGCTTCATCATCCTTCGAGATGAGACGCTCACGAATGTCCATGCCGAACATCGAGATGATGCGGTCGTGTCCTGCGTCGCTGTCTTCCAAGGTGATCTTCTCGATCGCAGGGAAGAGATTGTCTGCTCCGTCGAAGTCTCCAATGATCGCCCAGACGTCGTCTGCAGCTCCGTTGACTTCAATCACTACTTCGTCTGTCGCCATGGTTGCCTGTCCCCCTCGTTTCGAGCCCCGTGGCTCAAGTCCTCGGTACAGTACAAGAAGCCGACCAGCCTGGTTGGAGGAAGTCGGGCTTCTTGCCCAGAGGCAGACAAATGCAGACTCGATCCATTGGCACGTTGCAGGTATCAGTCATCGGACTTGGCTGCAATAACTTCGGCAAGCGCCTTGATCAGGCGGCGACGAACGCAGTCGTTTCCGCCGCGTTAGACGCAGGGATTTCGTTCTTCGATACCGCCAATACCTATGGATCTGGAAATGGCGAGAGCGAAGCACAACTTGGCATTGCCCTGAGCGCACGTCGAGACGAGGCCGTCATTGGCACAAAGTTCGGTATGCCAATGGCCGATGGCCGCTGGGGAGCAAAGCCCGCGTATCTCACGGAAATGGTCGAAGACTCCTTGCGACGCCTCAAGACCGACCGAATTGACCTGCTCCAACTGCACATGCCGGATCCAGAAACCCCATTCGCAGAGACACTCACACAACTTCATGCCCTCATGGAGGCCGGCAAGGTTCTTGAGATTGGCTGCTCCAACCTGACAGCCGAGCAGTTGCACGAAGCTGCCGTTTCTGCACCAACCGGGGCCAGGTTCAAGAGTCTGCAGAACCAGTACTCGTTGCTCTGCCGCGACCCGGAGGCCGATGTTCTCCCTGCTTGCGTCGAACTCGATATGGGATTTCTTCCGTTCTACCCACTTGCCAATGGTCTCTTGACGGGCAAAGTCCGCAATGGCGTCGTCCCTGAAGGCACTCGCCTCAAGGAAATGGAAGTGCAAGCTGACCCGTTCCGAGCGGGCCACTGGCTCGGAGCACCGATGCTCGAGCGAGCAGAACGCGTCTTGAAGGTCATTGACGGTTCACCATGGAGCCCAGTTGAGGTCGCCTTCGCTTGGCTGCTTGCGAACCCGACGGTCCGATCGGTCATTGCCGGAGCGAGTACCCCTGAGCAAGTCAGAACGAATGCTTCAACGGGATCGATCACCCTTGATGCTGAACTACTGGCGCTTCTCGACGTTGCGTCATCAACTGACGACAATCACTAGGCGGACCGACGAAGCCCTAGGGGCATCGCCGTTGATGGAGACCGACCGACGAGACGTGATCGCGTCGTGACGGTTAGGACTGCTTGACCGCCGTCACGAGCTTGCCGAGGGTGTCCTTGGCGTCACCGAAGAGCAAAATCGTCTTCGGGTCGTAGAGGAGTTCGTTCTCGATCCCAGCAAATCCAGGACGCATTGAGCGCTTCAGGAAGACAATTTGCTTTGCCTCATCGGCATTGATGATCGGCATGCCGTAGATGGGGCTTCCTGGTGACGTCTTCGCCGCTGGGTTCACGGTGTCGTTCGCACCAACGACCAGCACCACGTCTGCGGTCGACATCTCTGGGTTGGCCTCGTCCATTTCCTTCAGCTCTGAATACGGAACGTTTGCCTCAGCCAAGAGCACGTTCATGTGTCCTGGCATGCGCCCAGCCACAGGGTGAATTGCATAGAAGACTTCAATGCCCTTCGACTGCAAGACCTGCGCCAACTCGTTGACCGTATGTTGGGCCTGAGCGACAGCAAGTCCATACCCAGGGACGATGATGACCTTGCGGGCATAGGCGAGCATGACGGCAATATCTTCCGGCGAACCCGAGCGAACTGGACGATCATCTGCTCCACCAGATGCGGCACTCGTCGTTGCTGAGCCAAATGCGCTGAACATGATGTTCGGAAGGCTGCGCCCCATGGCCTGGCTCATCAACTTCGTGAGCAGGATTCCAGAGGCACCAACGAGGGTTCCGGCAACGATGAGCACGTTTGAATCAAGTGTGAATCCTGATGCCGCAACGGCAAGGCCAGTGAATGAGTTGAGCAGCGAAATCAGTACAGGAACATCGGCACCACCAATTGGCAGCACGAACGAAATACCCACAATGAGCGCAACGACTAGCAGGATCCAAAGCAGCAGGTTCGTTGGGGAAATGAGGAGAGCAACAACAATCCCGAGGGCACCGAAGAAGATGATGCCGTTCATGATCTGCTGGCCCGGATAGGTGATTGGCCGACCGGTCATGAGTTCTTGCAACTTCGCATAGGCAATTGCAGAACCCGAGAACGACATCGCTCCAATGAGCACGCCAAGGACCACTTCAAGCACGACATAGGTCGGCAAGGTCTTCACGTCTTGGTGCAGGAATTCAGTGATGGACACAAGTGCGGCTGCACCGCCACCAACACCATTGAAGATGGCAATGAGCTGCGGCATCGAGGTCATCTTCATAAACCGAGCCATTGGCACGGCAACGACGAGACCGAGCACCATCGCACCGATCATGAGCCCGAGGTTTCGCAGACCCTGTCCATTTTCCTGGTGGAAGAACGTGGCACCGACGGCAACCGCCATTCCAACAGCACCAACGATGGTTCCTTGTCGTGCACGCTTCGGACTCGAGAGCCCCTTTAGCGCAAGGACGAAGGTGATTGCGGCGAATAGATACGCCAGATCAATGGCGGTTTGCCGACTCACTTTGAACCTTCTTGGCTTTTCGGTGCTTGGGGCTTGCTCTTAAACATGCCAAGCATCCGGTCAGTCACGACAAACCCGCCAACCACGTTGAGGGTGGCGAGAAGGACGGCGAAGAAACCAAGAACTTGTTCAATCGTTGTCGTTGCCTGTCCGAGGACAAGCATTGCGCCAACGAGAATGACGCCATGGATGGCATTTGAACCAGACATGAGGGGGGTGTGCAGCAGCGAAGGCACCCGACTAATGACCTCAATACCGATGAAGATCGACAAGATAAAGACGGTCAGCGACGCCAAAATTGGATGGCTGTTCACATGGTGAGCACTCTCCGCAGCGTGTTGCGCCGCGAGGTGAACGTTGTTGAGCGACGTCATGCCGCACCTCCTTCAACTGATTCTTCGATTTCAGCGGCAACGGCAACCGGAATGCCAAGCAGCTCGGCAAATGCTTGCGTCGAGGCCGTGCCGTGACGAACAACGGCGGTTGCGGTGACGACTTCATCATTCCAATCCGGAGCGACCTCACCAGCTTTGCCGAACAGGGCGAGCAAGTTGTAGACGTTCCGCGCAAACAGGAACGAAGCATGGGTAGGCATTTGGCTGGGTGGATTCGTCATACCGACGACGAGGGCGTGGTTCACACGAATGACCTCACCGGCGATGGTGGGCTCACAGTTGCCACCGCCATCAGCAGCCATGTCAATCACGACCGCACCTGGTGCCATTGCTTCAATCGCTGCGGTGGTCACGAGAATCGGTGCCTTGCGTCCAGGAACCGCAGCGGTCGTGATTACGACGTCAGATGCGGCTACTTCAGCAGCAAGGGCGGCTTGTTGAGCTGCTTGTTCTTCTTGTGTGAGTTCTCGTGCATACCCACCCGTGCCTTCGGCGGAGACGCCGAGGTCGACGAACTGGGCACCGAGGCTCTCTGCTTCTTCTTTGGCGGCTGCACGAACGTCGTAGGCGCGAACCACTGCGCCGAGACTGCGCGCAGTCGCGATCGCGCGGAGGCCAGCCACACCAACACCCATAACAAGGACCTTGGCCGGAGGGACTGTTCCAGCTGCCGTCATGATGAGGGGGAAGAATTTCGTCTGGTACTCGGCACCAGAAAGCGCGGCGCGGTATCCCGAGACGGTTGCTTGCGAACTCAAGGCGTCCATTGACTGAGCACGACTAATTCGAGGCAGAAGGTCGAAACTCACCGCGGTGACATCGTTTGCTGCGAGAACCTTCAGCGCGTCAACACTTTGTCCAGGTTGCAAGAAGCTCATGCACAGTGACCCCTTTGGGAACATGGCAGCCTCTTCAGCTGTTGGCGCATTCACCTTGGCGATGACTGCAGCACCTTCGAGGGCAGCGGTTGCCGATTGAGCAAGTGTTGCTCCAGCGGCCACATAGGCGTCGTCAGGAAAGTTCGCAGCGGCGCCAGCGCCACGTTCAATAACGAGCTCCCAACCTTCAGCAACGAGTTTCGCCACGATGTCAGGGACGAGCGCAACCCGCCGTTCACCCGCTCGAGTCTCAGTGAGCACACAAATCTTCATGCTCTTTGTCTAGCAGGGGGCCGAGCAACCCTCCGTCTACGACGACGAAGCCGCTGCGTGGAAGGCGGGCCACTCCCCACCACCATGAAGCACCAAATTTGCTCCCGTGAGATACGCGGCAAGGGGCGATGAGAGAAGAAGACAAACGCCGGCGACATCCTGAGGGGTGCCAAGGCGCCCAACCGGAACCGTTGCCGCCACACGTTCAAGCCCAGAAGCGCCACCAAAGTGCTCGTCGGCATGACCAGTGTCGAGAATTCCCGCAGAAATGCAGTTCACTCGAACTTTTGGTGCCCACTCAACCGCGAGCGACTCAGTAAGGGAGATCAGTCCGGCCTTTGCCGCACCGTACGCAGCGGTCAGCGGGGAGGGACGAAGTCCCGAGACCGATGAGATGTTGAGAATGAGCCCACCGCTTGACTGAGACTGCATGACTTCGTTCGCAGCCTGTGCGCAGTGAAGCGCTGCCAACAGGTTCAGCGCGATCACCGACGTTGAGAATCGAGGGGATGCTGTTGACGCAGCGGCGGATGGAGCGCCCCCAGCGTTGTTAACGAGAATGTCAACGCGCCCCGTCTCTTCGACCGCCGCCTCAATCAGCCAACCAACCTGCTCTGCATCCCTCACATCAATGGCGAGGTAGGAAGCCCGTCGAAGTTTGCCATCAGGACCAAGAACTTCCGGGCGTTCGTCTTCTTCTGGAGCAGTTCTTGCCCCAACAATGACTGAACAGCCAGTACCGAGATATGCCTCGACGATGCCTCGTCCAACTCCCCTTGTCCCTCCGGTCACGACAACTGTCTGACCCCGGAGATCGGAGGTTGACCATGAAAGTGGAGGAAATGTTGGATCACCCATGGAATGAGGCTACCGGCGGTCATTGGTAGATCGCCGTATCAACGGCAAAGCGTCACCACCGACCTCGGCCAATACGGTCTCTTGGTCCGCCACTACAACCTTGGCTAGTCGGACAGAACCAAGTCGCGTTCAGAACTGCCCAATTCCATGTCGGCGCTCGCGAGTAACTACCCTTGCCCGAGGAAGGAGAGCCCATGCCGATCTACACCGTGCACAATGAACCGGGAATTGTTGAGGTGGTCATGGACCACCCGCCGGTCAACGCACTCGATATCGCCACCTGGTACTCATTGGCCGATCACCTGCTTGCAGCAGGTCGCGAACCCGACACCAAGGTCGTCATTCTTCGCGCTGAGGGCCGAAGTTTCAATGCCGGCGTTGACATCAAGGAAGTTGCCGCACTCGGCGATGATGCCCTCGTTGGCTGCAACAGAGCTTGCTACGCAGCGTTCGCAGCGGTGTATGACTGCGAAGTTCCGGTCATCGCAGCAGTACAGGGGTTCTGCCTCGGTGGTGGAATCGGCCTCATTGGCAACGCCGACATCATCACTGCTTCGACGGCAGCAACCTTTGGGCTTCCAGAAGTTGACCGGGGCGCCCTCGGAGCAGCGACGCACCTCTCACGTTTGGTGCCGCAGCACAAGGCTCGCCAAATGCTCTACATGGCAACGTCGATTACCGCCGAAGAACTCGCCACCTATGGCCAACTCGCTGCGGTCGTTGCACCTGAAGACCTCCTCGAAACCTCCTATGAGATCGCTCGCAACCTGGCAAAGAAGTCCCCGTCCATTCTTCGTCGGGCGAAGGAAGCCATGAACGCAATTGATCCAATTGATGTGAAGCGCAGCTACCGAATGGAGCAAGGCTTTACCTACGAACTCCACGTTCGAGGTGTCGCGGACGAGCAGCGTCAGGCGTTTGTTGAAAAGCGCGACGCGGACACATCGAGATAGCTATGGCTGACAAGCGAGCAACCATTGACGAGGCACTTGATCGCCTCGAGCCAGGCATGACGATTGGCATTGGAGGCTGGGGTTCTCGGCGCAAGCCAATGGCCATCGTCCGAGCACTGCTCAACTCTTCACTTCACGACCTCACCATTGTGAGTTACGGCGGCCCTGACGTCGGGCTCCTGGCAAATTCTGGCAAGGCCACCAAAGTCGTTGCGGGATTCGTCACGCTCGACTCGATCGCACTTGACCCACTTTGGCGGCAGGTTCGCCAGCGCGGCGGAGTCGACCTCACCGAAGTTGACGAAGGTCTCTTCTACCTTGGGCTCCAAGCCGCAGCATGGAGAGTTCCATTTCTCCCTGCGCGTGCAGGACTTGGTTCAGACGTCCTCGAGCGGAATCCTCATATGAAGACCGTGGTGAACCCCTACAACGACGGCCCCTATGCAGAGCCCGAAGATGCCGGATCGGTCTTCGTTGCCATGCCTGCACTTCGACTCGACGCGGCATTCGTCCATGCCAATGCGGCCGACACTGCTGGCAACGCAACCTTCACCGGCCCTGACCCGTTCTTCGACGAACTGTTTCTTGGCGCTGCGGAACTGAGGGTGGTAACGGCCGAGCAAGTCGTTCCTGAGGGCACCCTCGATTCCGTTGGTCCACTTGCCAAGGCAACCGTGCATCGCCTCTTGACGGACCTCGTCATTGAGACGCCCAATGGTGCGCACTTCACGTCGTGTGCGCCCGACTACGACCGCGATGAGGCATTCCAGAAGGCCTACGTCACGGCGGCTGGCGACCCGGAACTCTGGCAAGCCTTCGTTGAGCGGTATCTCTCTGGAGATGAAGCCAAGTATCAGGCAGCTCTCGCACAAGACCGAGAGGGGTCAAAGTGACTGAACCCACACGCGCAGAGGTCTGCATTGCCGCACTCGCCGAAGTGTGGCGTGACGCCGGCGAAATCATGGCGAGCCCATTCGGATCCATTCCAATGATTGCGAGCCGCCTAGCAAAGCGCACCTTCTCACCCGACCTCGTCTTGACCGATGGAGAGGCAGCCATCATCGTTGGTGCCCCGCCAATCAACACCAGACCGGAGGACCTAGTTCGAGAGGCCGCGGTCCCCTATCGCACCATTTTCTCGGTGGTGTGGTCTGGACGACGCCACATTGTGATGCAGGCATCGCAGATCGACAGGTTTGGTAACCAGAACCTTTCAGCAATTGGTCCATCCAAGCAGCCAAAGGTGCAACTCATTGGGGTGCGTGGCGCACCAGGAAACTCGGTCAATCACAAGACCTCCTACTGGGTTCCCGACCACTCAACGCGAACCTTCGTTGAAGCGGTCGACACGGTCTGTGGTGTTGGCTACGACCGTGCTGCTGCAGCTGGCTCAGGAGCGACTCGATTCCACGAGCTCCCTCTGGTGGTTTCCAATCTTGGAGTCTTTGACTTCTCTGGACCAAATCACTCCATGGCGCTTGTCTCCGTTCATCCCGGCGTGACGGTCGACGAGGTTGTTACCGCCACGGGTTTCGAATTGCACGTAGACGACGTGGTCGAAACACCCTGGCCAACTGATGACCAACTTGCGATCATTGCGGAACTTGATCCGAAGGGTGCGCGTGAGCGGGAGATCCGGACGTGAGTGGACCGGAGCCTCATCCCGCGCTCTCCAATGACTTCACGAGAGCCATAGGCATCAAGTACCCGATTGTCCAAACCGGCATGGGTTGGGTTGCAGGTCCTCGACTTGTTGCAGCATCAGCCGAGGCAGGAATTCTTGGCCTCTTAGCGTCGGCCACGATGACCGTCGAACAACTTGGCGCGGCGCTCACTGAGGTGCGCTCGCGGACCGACCGACCCTTCGGCGTCAACATGCGCGTCGATGCGGCTGACGTTGACGAGCGGCTTGCGCTCATGATTGATGCAGGCGTCACCGTTGCGAGCTTTGTTGGGGCACCCAATGCCAAGGTGGTCGAGCGTTGCCATGCCGCAGGTCTGTTCGTGATCCCAACCGTCGGTGCACGCCGCCACGCCGAGAAGGTCGCCTCACTTGGTGTTGACGCGTTGATTGCTCAAGGTGGCGAAGGTGGCGGACACACTGGAGTCGTGCCGACCACGCTGCTCTTGCCAGAAGCCGTCAACGCCGTAAAGGGTTCGGTGATGGTCCTTGGCGCGGGAGGGTTCTACTCCGGACGTGGCCTCGTGGCAGCCCTTGCCTATGGCGCCCATGGGGTTGCCATGGGAACACGTTTCCTCCTGACCGCCGAGTCGACCGTCCCAGAGGCAGTGAAGGCGCAGTATCTCGCTGCGTTGGTCACCGACACCGTTGTTTCAACGAAGGTTGATGGCGCACCACAGCGAGTGCTTCGGACGGAACTTCTTGAGGCACTCGAGTCTCGTTCTTGGCTTCGAAGTCTTCCGACGGCGCTTGGCAATGCCCATCGTTTTCGACGAGAGACGGGTCTGAGTTTGCGGTCCATGCTCCGCGAGGGCAAGCAGATGAAGACCGGCAATGAGTTGTCCTGGACCCAAGTGGTCATGGCGGCCAATGCGCCAATCATGACGAAGGCGGCCCTCGTCGACGGTCGAACCGATGTCGGGATCCTGCCAACCGGCCAAGTCACCGGTGTCCTTGATTCCCTGCCAACCGTTGCAGAACTGGTTCACGAAATCATCAGTGAGGCCAATGCCACCTTGGTGCGTCTCTCAGGGTGACCATGCCCGTTGTCGAAGACCACGTTGACGGTCAAGGAGTTGTGCCGAGGGAACCCTTCGCTCTCGACTGGCGTGATGGAGTCGCAGTCGTTGCATTTCTCGCTTTTGCTTCGACGATTCGGGCCGCAGGCTTCACACGATTTGATCTTTGGTATGACGATGCCTGGTCGGCAAGCCCGGCCAAAGCCTCGTTCAGTCAAGCGCTCCACATGGGTGTGGCTGCACCTGGCTATTCATTGCTGCAGCGAAGTTGGATCCAACTTGATCCAAATTCCACGAGTTGGGCGCAACTCCCAGCATTTGCCTTCGGCGTTCTCGGCATACTGGCGATCTTCGCGCTCATCCGCATGTTTCGGTTTTCACGGTTCATCACCTATGTGACGACAGGTCTCGTGGTCGTCTCGCCAATTGCGGTGACGTACTCGACAAGGGTGAAGGAGTACGCCGCAGACTTTCTCCTCAGTTGCCTGCTGCTCGCACTCGCCGAGCGAGTCCGCAGAGCACCGACTCGTCGCAACTTGGCCCAGCTCGGCGTGGCGACCGTCCTCTGCCCAGCTTGCTCGCTCTCGACAGTGATTGTCGCCGCAGCCATTTGGACAGTGGTCCTCGTGATCTCTGTTGTGGACGAGAAGGCTCGGCGCAGTTGTCTGATCGCCACTGGCATCGTCACAACATTGGTCGGAGTGGTCGTGCTGACGGCGAGCAAAACGATTCCTCAGGTCCTCAACCTCAACTGGCGTCGGCGCGGCTTCTTGGTCGACTATCGAACCTTCCATGGATTTCGCCACACCGTTCTTCAAATTCTCTCCGGACTCGGCCACGGTCTTTTCGGCATCCCGACCTACCCGTCAGGCGGCACGACGCTTCAAAAGTTGTCAACCGCACTCCTTGCCGTTGTCGTCCTGTCCGCCTTGGTCGTTGGAACGCATTCAACCGTCCGGAGAACCTTCACGACTCGAACCGTGCATCCAGTACTTGCGGCCGCGATCGTGCTGTTCTTTGCGCTGCTCGCCGCCTTTGCCGATCGTGTCCCTCTTGGCGATGGCAGGACTGATGAGGTGCTGTTTCCTGCGCTGCTCATCCTTCTTGCCAGTGCGATGGCCAACTTCTTTCGGTGGGTTCGTGAGCGCTGGAAGATTGCCGATCAGGCGGTCCTGCGAACCACCGTTGCCGC
>CAIQUD010000051.1 GCA_903874965.1 uncultured Actinomycetes bacterium
AGGACCGTGCCTTCGAAGTTGAGGTGGGCGAACTTGGTTTGGCCGCCGAGGACAAATTGGAAACTCGCCGAATCGTTGACAAGGCAAAAGACGCACTCGAAGATGCTGGCCTCGACGAGGCCGCCGCTTTCTCCTTCATCCAACGGACTGCAATGGCCTCGCGTCAACGCATGCGAGATGTCGCCGAACAGGTCCTCGCCGGCACCCTGACTCCGTAAGTGGTGGACCTCCCCGAAGGCCCACTTGTCCTCATTGATGGAATGAGTCTTGCTTTCAGGGCATTCTTCGCCCTTCCTGTCGAACTCGCCACATCGCAGGGCGTGGTGACGAATGCGGTCCATGGCTTTTGTTCGATGATGCTCACGCTCATCAAGGACCACAAACCTGGTCGATTGGCGGTTGCGTTCGATCTCTCAGGTGGCACCTTCCGCGACGCAATGGTTGATGACTACAAGGGTGGACGCGCTGAGACTCCGCCAGATCTCCCTCCTCAGTTCGACATGATTCGGTCAGTCCTTGAGGCGCTCAACATCCCAGTAGTCGGTGTTGATCAAATGGAAGCGGACGACGTCTTGGCGACCCTCGCAACCGAGGCTGCGCAGAGGGGCGAAGACGTCATTGTGGTCACTGGTGATCGCGATTCGTTTCAACTCGTTGAAGACCCCTACATCAAGGTCCTCTACAACCGCCGAGGCGTGAGCGACTACTCGCTCTATGACGAAGCGGGAATTGTCGAGCGGACTGGTGTGATCCCGCTCAAGTATCCAATGCTTGCGGCGCTCCGTGGCGATCCCTCCGACAACCTTCCTGGAGTCCCGGGAGTTGGGGAGAAGACGGCGGCAAAGCTGCTCAATACCTATGGTGACCTCGATGGAATTTTCAGTCATTTAGAAGAGCTCACGCCCAAATTGCGAGAGAACTTGACCGCCAATGAAGCACTTGCTCGGAACAACTTGGCGGTCATGACGCTTGTTCGAGATGTGCCGCTTCCCGTCGATGTCGACGAGCTCACCATTGGCGGCTGGAGTATTGAACGGCTGACTGCGGTCTTCACCACTCTGGAAATGCAGGGTCAACTTCGACGGTGGCAGCAATTGCTCGACCAGGGGTACTTGGGTTTTGCCGACCCATCATCGGTCATTGACACACCAACCGTTGAAGTCTCGACCGAAGCATTCGAGCAGGTCACGACAGAGATTGGCTCATTGGAGCAACTTCAGAGGCTCCTGAGTGATCTGAGTACCCCGATCCTCGTGGCGCCAACATGGACTGGAGAGGCGGGAAGATCGGCACTTTCTGTGCTTGGGCTTTCAACGTTGGATGCCAGTCAGGTCTCCCTTGTCGCCGGTCCGCTCGCGGAGGAGCAGTACCCACTCTTGGCGGAGTTCTTCGAACGATTTGGGTTCTCTGGACACGGCGTGAAGGAGCTCCTGAGGCGTTCGGCGAGTTGTGGGACGGAGCTACCTGGCCTAGATCTCGATACGTCGATTGCCGCCTATCTCGTTGATGCGTCGAAAGATGCCTATGAACTCGAGGCCTTGCAGCCGCTTCCAACCGTTGCGCCAACCGAAACAGGGCTCTTTGCGCCGGCTGAACTCGCATCAACCCTTGAGCGAAGACTTCGACAAATCTCGCTGCTCGTGCCTCGTCTCCGTCAGGAACTCGAAGAGCAAGGGTTGACGGCGCTCTACGAGTCGATTGAGCGACCGCTTGTTTCAGTACTTGCTCGAATGGAAGCGGTGGGCATTGCCGTTGATCGGGGAGTCCTGGTTGATCTTGAGTCAACCTTGCGCGTTGAGACGCAACTGTTGGAGGCAAAGGTCCACGAACTTGCAGGCCACACCTTCAATGTGAATTCAACGCAGCAACTTCGAACCGTCCTCTATGAAGAACTTGGACTGACTCCTGGGAAGAAGACCAAGACCGGCTCGTATTCAACGGACGCGCAGACCTTGGAGTCACTTCGCGACGACCACCCGATTGTCGATACCTTGCTTCGCTACCGTGAGTCGGAGAAGCTGCGTTCGACCTATGGCGAGGCACTGCTGACTGAAGTTGCGAATGACGGTCGCATTCACGCAACCTTTCGCCAAACAGTGGCACGAACTGGACGACTCTCCTCGGAGCACCCAAATCTTCACAACATCCCCGTCCGGACCGAAGGTGGTCGCAGGTTCCGAGGAGCGTTCATTCCGCGAGCCGGATGGAAGCTCCTTGTGGCTGACTACGACCAAATTGAACTTCGCGTCATTGCCCACCTGTCCGGCGACTCGGGGCTCGTCGAGGCGTTCAGTGCCGGAGATGACATTCACCGAGCGGTCGCTGGTGGCGTCTACGGCGTCG
>CAIQUD010000052.1 GCA_903874965.1 uncultured Actinomycetes bacterium
AGACATTGAAGGGGGCGTTTGGAAGTTCTGCCTTGCAATAGATGTTGTTGGGGCCGCAAATATTTGGATGATTTGAGGCCTGTGAAAATGCCGACCGAGCAACGTAGTACTCGTAACCTGCCCCGATAGCACCGAGGAGGAGCAGCGCGGCCAAACTCCCGGCAACCCACTTCACCCAACGGCGGCGTGTTTTCGCCCGGCGGCGCCCATGTGCGGGGCCTTTTGTTGATCCTGCATTGATGTCTCGACCAAGTTCGCGGAGCGAGTCTTCGTTGGCGATGCGGTCGTCTCTACTTGAAATTGGTCGACCTCCGCCGGATGAAAAGAATGTGTCGTTGGTCCAAATTGGAACATTCAACGTCTACGAAGGCTACCAAGCGGAACTTCTCCAGAGGGGCCATCACCTGAAGATCATGTGCTCCTGAGGAGTGGTTTGTAGCGCAATCGATGTGGCTGATCGGCATCGACACCGAGGCGACGCCTGCGATCCGCTTCATATTCAGAGAAGTTCCCCTCAAACCAAACGACCTCCGCCTCATCTTCAAATGCGAGCACGTGCGTGGCGATTCGGTCGAGGAACCAGCGATCGTGACTGATGACCACGGCACAGCCTGGAAAGCCAAGCAGGCCGTCTTCGAGGGCCCTCAAGGTGTCGACATCAAGATCATTGGTCGGTTCGTCGAGCAGGAGGACATTGCCTCCGCTCGTAAGGATCTTTGCGAGATGTACTCGATTTCTCTCGCCGCCTGAGAGCTGACCTACAAGTTTCTGTTGATCCGAACCCTTGAAGCCAAACCCTGCGACATAGGCCCTTGCATTCAGTTCTCTCGTGCCAACGACAATGCGCTCCGAACCTTGACTGATCTCCTCGTACACCGACGCATCTGGGCGAAGTGATTCCCGAGACTGGTCAACGTACGCGAGCTTGACTGTTGTACCAACAACGAGCGAACCGTCATCGGGCTGCTCATCGCCGGCGAGCATTCGAAACAACGTGGTCTTGCCTGCTCCATTTGGTCCAATGACGCCAACAATCCCACCAGGCGGGAGGATGAAGGAAAGTCCATCAAGAAGAAGTCGGTCGCCGAATCCTTTGACCAGTGCATCAGCGGTAATCACCAAATCACCGAGGCGGGGACCAGGAGGGATAGTGATCTCAAGTTGTCCTGCTCGCTGCTCTTGCGCTTCAACTTCAGCCACGAGCTCATTGAAGGAGTTGACCCGAGCCTTCCCCTTGCTCTGCCGTGCACGCGGAGACATTCGGATCCACTCAAGTTCACGCTCCAATGCAGCTTGCCGATTTCGATCAGCTTTCTCTTCAGCTGCGAGACGAGCTTGCTTCTGCTCAAGCCATGACGTGTAGTTCCCCTCCCAAGGGATGCCGGCACCTCGATCGAGCTCGAGGATCCAGCCGGCGACATTGTCGAGGAAATAGCGGTCGTGGGTTACTGCGACCACCGTTCCGGAATACTCCTTCAGCGCCCGCTCAAGCCAAGCCACCGTTTCGGCATCGAGATGGTTGGTTGGTTCATCGAGAAGCAAGAGATCAGGTTTCGAGAGCAGCAGTCGGCAAAGGGCGACTCTCCGACGTTCTCCGCCTGAAAGTGTGGTCACGTCAGCGTCCGCAGCGGGAAGCCGGAGTGCCTCCATTGCAATGTCAAGCGTCCGTTCGAGGTCCCAGGCCCCAAGGGCATCAATCTTCGTTTGCACCGCAGCTTGTTCTGCCAACAGAGCATCAAAGTCGGCATCAGGATCGGCAAACGAGGCATTGATCTCGTCGAATCGCTTGAGGAGATCACGAGCCTCAGCAACGCCGTCACTCACGTTCCCGACGACGTCCTTCGTTGGATCGAGCTCCGGCTCCTGAGCCAAGTAACCAACGGTGAACCCAGGAGTCAAGCGGGCTTCACCCGTAAAACCATCATCAAGCCCCGCCATGATCCGGAGGAGGGAGGACTTCCCCGAGCCGTTGTTCCCAATTACGCCAATCTTCGCTCCAGGGAAGAATGACAAGTAAATGCCTTTGAGCACCTCGCGGTCCGGCGGATAGAAGCGTCGAAGGTCGCGCATGGTGAAGATAAAGGGAGCCGTCATGGCTCCATTCTCGCCGAAGCAGATGAAGAGCTTTGCGATCCCGACTCACCACTTGTTATCTGGAGGGTCTATTCTGCATTTTGGGGTAACGAAGAGCGTGCGTCGACGCGTCCCTGACGGGGCGACTTCGTGAAGCGTGCATGGCGTTGCTGAGTGTGGAGGGGTCTGACGTGACGCAAACCGAATCACGCACCACACATGAAGATTTGCCGAGCGAGGCCAGCATTCTGGCCGCAATTACCCGCGCTGCATCTCGAGACTTTAGAAGTCAGCGGCCAAAAGCGGTCTTTGAGGGCCTCCTAGCCGACCTCCTCCAATTGACGAATAGTGCCTTTGGCTACATTGGAGAACTGCTCTTTGATGACAACGGGGATCCCTACCTCTATTCCTGGGCACATACCGATCTGTCATGGAATGAGGAGACGAGGGCGGTCTTTAGCCAATCGTTTGAGCGCCAGGTTGGTCTCGAATTCAGAAATCTCGACTCGCTCTTTGGCTGGAGCATGCGTCACCAAGCGATTCTGCTCACCAATGATCCTGAAAATGATCCAAGGGCGCGATTTGTGCCCGATGGCCCACCGCCGCCTCGTTCCTACCTTGCCCTTCCACTCATGAGAAATGGAACACAGATTGGGCAGATGGGAATCGGAAACCGACCAGGTGGCTTCTCTGAAGCCTTGATTGCCGCGCTGGAGCCGTTCACCACCGTGGTTGCTCACCTTGTCGAAACCTTTCGAACCGACCAAGAGCGTGAGCGGGCAATGGAAGTTCTCCGCTCAGAGCAGGAGTGGTCGTCGGCGATCCTGTCCAGCCTCAATGACTTCATCACCATTCATGATCCTGATGGAACCATGACGTATCTCGGGGCGGCGGCCGAACGCACCTTGAGTCCAGCTGATGCGGAGAAGTTTCGAGAAGGAGAGCTGCTTCACCCAGATGATCTACCGAGAGTGCTCGACGCAATTGTCGAGGTTGCCAACCATCAACGTGGGCCTAGCGAACCCGCGGAATTTCGAATTCGAGATGCCAGAGGTGGTTACCGAGTCCTCGAGGCAAGCGGTCAAGATCTTCGAGCAACACCAACCATCGGTGGGATCTTGGTGATCTCTCGAGACATCACCGAGCGCCGACTGGCAGAAGCGCAGCGGCGTGAGAGTGCGTCGCTCTTGGCTTCTCTTGTCGATGCGCTCCCCGATGGTGTCTTGTTCCTCGACCAATTTGGCAATGTCGAATTCGCCAACCAGCCGCTCTGCGCGCTCATTGGTATTTCACTCTTGCCTGAAGACATTGTTGGTCAGAACCTCTTCAAGGACTTCCAAGGCGAACTCGCCCGTCTCTTCGACTCCCAGATCGACGTGATCGACGTGATCGTCAATGGCATTGAAGAGTTTCACCGCCAGGGGATTCCACAATCGGTCGAAATCTCCCCCGTCGGCGGGAACATCATTGAGTGTGTCTATCGCTCGGCAAATCTTCTGACCGGAGAACCGGGCCACTTGTGGCTGCTGCGAGACGTCACGGAGCGTCGCCGCGCGACCGAGCGTCGGCACCAACTCCTTGCCCAAGAGCGGGAGCTTCGGCGGGCCGTCGAAGCCACCAACCGGTCGCTCGTTGACTTGGCGGAACTCAAGAACGCGTTCGTCGCGACCGTGGCACACGAATTGAGAACTCCACTCACGTCGGTCGTGAGTTTCACCGAGTTGCTGCTCGATGACGGTGAAGCCTTCAGTGGGGAACACCAAGAGTTTCTCGCCACGATTCATCGAAATGCGAACCGACTCCTCTACCTCGTTGGCGATCTGCTGTTACTTGCCCAAATGGAGTCAGGTGGCTATGAATTGGACTCGAGTCCAGTAGACCTCGCACAGCTCATTCGCGACGTTGCGACCTCACTCGCTCCTCAGGCGGCAACGTCGTTCATCGTCCTTGACGTTGAGACCGAATCTGGACCACCAATCTCGTTAGATGTGCTGAGAATGGAACAGGTACTGCTCAATATCCTCTCCAATGCGATCAAATTCATCGAACTTGGAGGGCGCGTCACCGTCAGATCGTGGTTCGACGGGAATTCGTGGACCGTGTCGGTGCAAGATTCTGGAATTGGGATTCCCGAAGGCGAACAGGACCGATTGTTTCAGCGCTTTTTTCGCGCCACGAATACTGTGGCTGCTCGAATACCTGGAACTGGACTTGGTCTCGTGATCAGTCGAGTCATTGTTGAGCTACATGGCGGTGACATTTCACTCGAAAGCATCCTTGGAGAAGGGACAACCGTGACCATTGTTCTTCCGCTGACCGCGTCAACCACCTCGCCGAGCGACACCCTCATGAACGGTGAGAGCGATGACTGACCAACAGATGGTGCTCATCATTGAGGATGAGGGAGATATTCAGACGCTCCTTCGGACAGTGCTTTCGCGAAATGACTTTGACGTTCTGGTCGCATCCGATGGCGTAACGGGAATTTCGCTTGCCGCGCAGCATCATCCCGACCTCATTGTGTTGGACGTTGGCTTACCCGATCTTGATGGGTGGGGCGTGCTCGAACACCTTCGGTCAGTTTCCAATGTTCCCGTCATCATGTTGACTGCCCACGGCACCGAGGCCGACAGAGTTCGAGGCCTTGGCGCAGGAGCAGATGACTACTTGGTGAAGCCATTTTCGAATAAAGAACTGATCGCGAGGATTCGGGCAGTACTCCGGCGATCTCAACCAGTGCCAGCCCAGCAAGACGTCTACAGCGATGGACTGCTCACCATTGACCTCATTGCCAAATTGGTCAGTGTTCATGGTCTTGTCGTCAAGGTCACGCCAATTGAATTCCGACTGCTTTCCGCCTTTACCAGAAGCGCCGGTCTCGTGCTATCTGTTGGTCAGTTGCTCGAAGCAGCCTGGGGTAATCCGCCCACCGACGGACAAGATCGAGTGAAGTTCTCCATTCTTCGACTCCGAAAGAAACTCGGGTGGAGTGAGAGTGGACCGATCGTTGCCGTTCGAGGGTTTGGCTACCGATATGACCCACCGTCAAGTGCTCGAACGGGTGAGACTCCCGACATTCACGCCGACGAACCTTCGTCGTCCGCGGCGGGCGTCACCGCTCCACCGTCTTGACCCAAGCCTCACGTCCATGTGACGTGCGATGAATCGAATTCAGCGCGATCGAGCTATGGAGCGTCGAGCGGGTTCGAATCAATTCGGTAGAGGCGCCACTCTGGCTGCGATCCGATTGACGGGATATCGAGCGCCAAACTGGCAAAGCCCCCACCATCTCGAAACAGCGTGTGATACCGACGGTTGACTGCATCGAGGACACCTGCATCCTGCGGCTTTGGCACGAGAAAATACGTAACCCCATAAACGGTTGGCGCGTTGAGGTCTCGAGTGAAGTCAAAGTCACTGGTGATCACGAATGAGGTTGGCTGCTTCGAGGAGATGACAATTGGCCAGCCAAGCCAAGTGTCTACGAGCACTGCACCACGCTTGAGCCCGAGTGAATCAAGATATTCGGCCAACTGCCTCTCTGGCTCCCACCCGGCGAGTTGTGCTTCCTTGTCCGGCGGATAGGTGCCTGGCCAAAGAATCGACCGAAGGCCTGCTTCTTGATTGCCAATATTGGGATTCGTAATTCCCCAGAAACTGACGGGGAATGACGGCACGAGGCAGAGGGCGACGAACAGGCCGTAGAGGGTCTTGAGTGATCGTGGCGTGAAGTGGCTCCGGAGGCTCGCCGGCCGCCGCCTTGACCCACTGGGTGGAATTCGTTCGGGCGGCAGGATCGTCGCCAACAAGATGATGGTGACCGGGATCACCAAGATGACGTAGCGAAGCCAGGGAAAGAGCGTTCCAGACTGCGCTCCATAGAGTTCGAAGAGCACCAGAACTCCGAACATCGAAAGCACTGGAATGACCACCCGTTCCCGACGCCAAAGCGCAACGGCTATGGCCGCAAGGGCGACGCCAACACACAGTGGTTCCAAACTGAGGAGGCTTCGCAGAACAAAGAGTGTTGGACCGCCGCTTGTTGCAACGAATCCCGACCAACTGCCTTGGGTCGCTAGCGCGCTCGTGGCGGTCTGGGCAGCATTGCCGTAGACGCTCGAGAACTGCGCGAGCGCATTCCCCGTAATTACCCAGGAGGCGAGCGTCCAAAACAGAAACGAAATGAGGAGCGGAAAACCAAGAACTGCGGCATCAAGTGCCCCGCGAGGGACAGCCACCTTCCATCCGTGTTCGCGATCCCGCCACGCACGAATCGCCAACACGCTTCCCATTGCTCCCGCACCGAGCATGAGCGCTTCATAGCGAGTCATGTAGCAAAGCCCCAACGCAATTCCTGCCACGGCAAGATCGCCCACCGAGTCCGTGTAGATCCACCGGATAAGACGACGAACGGCCCAGATCGTAAAGAACAAGAACGGCGCCTCGCTCATTGCATTGCCGCCGTAAATGATGATCATTGGATGAGCAGCGAAGGCGAAGGTTAAGAATCCCCTCCACGTTCGGGAAAGTCCTCGATCAAGCAGAATGCCTCGAAGTTGCAAGACGGATCCAGCCATGAACGCGGCCGACATGACCACGCCTGCGATCCCCATGGAGAGCAATGGTTGCCAGACATACTTGAGTGCAATGAGCGGCAGTTCAACAACGGACGGGAGCGGGTTCCAAACAAAACCAACCGCAGCCAAGTGGGGAGTCCTGCTGAAAAGCACATAACTGCCATTCGCAACTCGACTGATGCCGTCTTGAAAGATGTAGTGGTGTTCGAGAATTAACCAAGAACCGAGGGCTCCGTAGGCAAAAAAGAGCACCAAGAACAGTCCCAAGCTCAGCGATTGACTTGGGAAGTCCTCAAGGACGGTGGTCAATTCACGAGCAGTGAGCAACCTCCGAGCGAGATCTTCTGCTTCTTCCCGTTGCCGTTCCTCAAGCGAGTTGGCGTCTTGCTTCGATTTCAACCCTTCACCTCGTGGCGAATCTCCGACACTCCTTCATCGTCGTGGAGTCCGTGGTGGGTCTTCTCCCAATACGAGGGCTGAAAGAGCAGCTGCACAATCGCCTTGATTGCGGCAAGCGACATCAGTACCCAATAGGCAGGCGTGAGAAATGCCGCAACGAGAAGATGATGTTTTCGGTCTTCACGCGCCACGATGAGGCCCATGTACATGATCGCTGCATTGCCGAGCACGAGCGAAATGAGGGCAGCGAAGTAGGTCAGCGGAGGGAAGAACTGCCGCATGACGTCAGGCTGGCCAAGGATCCACGTCAGGGTCAACAGCCAGAAGACCATATTGGTTGCCGTGAGGAGCGGCAACCCTATTGACAGGGTGATTAACCGCATCGTCCTCAGAAAACCGAAGTCCTTGAAGGTCGCGACTGGGCTCCGGAAGTTCACCAAGAACGTCTGCATGTACCCCTTGTACCAACGCGAGCGCTGCCGAATCCAGTTGATGGGGTCTGAATTGGCCTCTTCATACGTCGCGGAGTCAAGAACAGCAGTCTCGTAGCCCTGTTTGGCAAGCCGGAAGCCCAGATCGCAGTCTTCAGTCACGTTGAAGGGGTCCCACCCACCAGCCTCGACCAGCACCTCGG
>CAIQUD010000053.1 GCA_903874965.1 uncultured Actinomycetes bacterium
CAAACGCTCATTGGTCCTTTCGATCCAACAGGCGAACTGGGCCCAACCGCGCTCTCAACAAGCCGGATCCTCGAAGACGCCGATATGGAACTTCGAATCCAACTTAACTCTGCGTCAAAGGTCATCACCTTGACCGGTACGGCTTCGGCGCCTTGGACGGGACTTTGTTCGAGATGTGCGGTACCGGTGACCGGGTCATTGGAAGTTGAACTCAATGAAGTGTTCGTTGAGCGGTCAAAGGACATTGAAGAGGCGTATCCAATCGTCGACGATGCAATTGACGTTGGACCAGCGGGTCGTGAAGCCCTCATTGTTGGACTGCCACTCCTACCCTTATGTCGACCCCTTTGCGCAGGACTCTGCCCAATTTGCGGCATTGATCGCAATGAAACGACCTGTGAGTGTGCGACACCGCGTGATGACCGCTGGTCGGCACTTGATGGCCTTGGGAGTTCGGAACTTCGAGGCGAAGAACCCAGTTAATTGCTGGAGTGCTGTCGATGGCTCTCGCCTCGGCTACGATTGTCCTCCGCACCTCTGGCGCGCCACGCGCCCCCAACCTCTTGGAGCAACCATGGCAGTTCCGAAGCGGAAGACCTCGAAAGCAAAGAGCCGAAGCCGTCGAGCTTCAAACTGGGTCCTCGCACGTCCTGCGCGCAGTATTTGCCCGCAATGCAACGAGTCCAAGTTGCCGCATGTCGTGTGCCCAACCTGCGGTTGGTACAAGGGCCGTCAGGCCGTAGAGGTCGGCTGAGTTGGCCCTGGCGGTTTCACTCCGCCCGGTAGGGGAGCTCGAAGCGCTTCCCGTTGCAGTCGACGCAATGGGCGGAGATCATTCCCCGTCAGCGATCGTCGCTGGCGCTCGTGCCGCTGCAGACGCCGGAATCGCAGTAGTCCTTGTGGGGCCACCCGACTTGGTCGGCGACACGCTCGGACTACCACTCGTGCCGTGCACTGAGGTCATCTCCATGGATGACGACCCAGCCCAATCGGTCCGGACCAAGAAGGATTCATCGCTCGTCCGCGCTGCAGAGCTTGTTCGGGACGGCCAGGCGTGCGCCATGGTTTCTGCAGGTAACACTGGCGCAACCATGGGCTCGGCCCTGCTCCGCATGGGGAGGCTTCCTTCAGTACTGCGCCCTTGTATCGGCGCACCGATTCCTCGTCCTGGTGGGACACCAGTCGTCTTGGCCGACGCTGGAGCGAATGCTGAATGCACCCCTCAAATGTTGGTGCAGTTCGCGCGTATGGGTGCCGCGTATTGCACCGCTCGCTATGGCGTCGAGAACCCGAAGATCGGGCTGCTCTCCATTGGAGAAGAAGCTACAAAGGGCACGCCGCTCGTGAAAGAAACGCACGAACTGCTGTTGGCGACCGGGCTCAACTTCTTTGGCAATGTTGAAGGTCGAGATTTGCTGAACAGTCCAGTCGACGTCATTGTCACTGATGGATTTACCGGAAACGTGGCACTCAAGACCATGGAGGGCGCCCTCAAGTTCGTTATGGGCGTCCTTGGTGACGTCATCGGCACCGACGAGGCGACCAAGGCTGCCGGAATGACGCTGCTCCCGCATTTGCTCCCATTTGTTGGCGATCTTGATCCCGATGCCATTGGCGGAGCAATGCTTCTCGGGCTTGGTGGGGTCTGCATTATTAGCCATGGGTCATCGTCTGCAAAGGCGATTACCAATGCAATTTCGGTAGGTCGTGAGCTCGCAATTGGTGGCTCAACCTCCAGAATTGCAGCCTCAATCCTCTGACGAGAGTCCCCAGTCGACCGATATACCCGGTAGACTGCCCCCCAATGGCAGCGCTCGGAGGAGCGCTTGTCGACCATCTGAAACGCAGAAAAAGGAGGTCTCATGGACCGAAATGCCGTTCTGACCATTGTCTGTGAGCAACTCGGTCAAATCCTTGAGCTTGAGCCTTCGACCATCAGTGAGTCATCAACTTTTGCCGAATTGGATGCCGATTCGCTTGCGTTGATTGAATTGGTCGAGGCCCTTGAAGAGGCCTTCAGTGAAGTTTCCGAAGGTTTCCGCATCGATGATGAAGACCTCGAAGGACTGAAGTCCGTTGGCGATGCCGTGAACTATGTCTCCTCGAAACTCGGAGCAGGTTGATCTGGAGGCCGTCCGCGAGTTGTCGGCCCGTCTCAGCTACGACTTCGCCGACCCCGAACTTCTCCAATTGGCACTCTGTCACCGAAGTTGGGCGGCCGAGCACGGCGGTGCATCCAATGAGCGTCTGGAGTACCTCGGCGATGCGGTCTTGGATCTCGCCATTGCGGACTTCACCTATCGCTCCTATCCAGAACTCGACGAAGGAGTTCTCACCACCATTCGAAAGGGTGTCGTGAGCACCGCCTCTCTCGCTCGTTGTGCCGAGAGCCTCGATCTTGGCGACTGGATGCACCTCGGCAAGGGTGAAGAACTTTCCGGTGGAAGGACGAAGCCGGCCCTCTTGGCGGACATGTTCGAAGCCATCCTTGGGGCCGTCTATCTCGATGGGGGTTTGTCAGCAGCTCAGGAGTTTGTTGAGCGGCACCTCGAAGCAACCGTTGCGAGTGAACTCGCCGCTCCTGGAATGGGCGATGCAAAGACAGTTTTGCAAGAGACACTCGTCCGTGAGGGACTTGACGCGCCCCAGTATGAAGTTTCGGGCTCTGGTCCGGACCACGAACGGACCTTTGCCGCAGTGGTGTCCGTTGGAGGTTCCGAGCTAGGACGAGGAACCGGAAGATCGAAGAAAGCCGCTGAACAAGCAGCGGCACGAGCAGCACTCGAGGAGCGCAGCAATGCCTGAATTACCTGAAGTCGAAACACTGAGAAGTGATCTCTCGCGAGAGGTTGTGGGCAAGAAGATCAAGGCAGTAACGGTCGACAATGGACGGTGGGTTCGACGACACAAGTCAGCCAAGGCGTTCCGAGACTTGCTTGAAGGTCAAAGCATTAAGGCGGTTGAGCGCGTTGGTAAGTACCTGCTCCTTCCTCTTGACTCGGGTAATACCCTCGTTCTTCACCTCGGTATGTCAGGTCAGCTCCATCGAGCAAAGACTCCAAAGACACCGAAGATCAAGCACACCCACATTGTCTTTGGATTCACCCAAGGCGGAGAGTTGTGGTTTGTGGACCCTCGCACGTTCGGTGAAGCATTCGTCTCTGTTCCATTGAGCGAAGCCGCGCAGGCCGATCTTCAGCTCTCGGACTCGGTCGTGAACGCTGAAGCTCGTGTGCTTCGTCGGCGTATTTCAGAGCTTCACGAGCTGGGATTCGACCCAGTTGAGTCGATGTTGACCTGGGAGCAGTTCGGGTACTTCCTGCATCACAAGCCAGTTCAGCTCAAGGCATTCCTCATGGACCAGCACACGATCGCCGGAATCGGAAACGTGTACTCCGATGAGATCCTGTTTGCCGCGGGCCTGCGATACGACCGTCTGTCGTCATCGTTGTCGACGACGGAAGTTCGTCGCCTCTACCGAGCACTTGTTGAAATCTTGGCTGAAGCCATCAAGCACCGAGGATCGTCACTCGCCGATGAGCAGTATCGGGACCTTGAAGGCAAGACCGGTAATTTCTCCCAGTTCCATGAGGTCTACGACCGAGCCGGACTTGCCTGTCGCCGGTGCCGCAATACCGTGCAGAAGGTGAAGTGGAAGGACCGAAACACCTACTTCTGCGATCACTGTCAGATTTAGGGGATCACGCATTCCCTCTTGGTTGTGTAGTGGCTCTGAACCACTGCGCCTGCGAGCGGTTCGCTCATCTCGTCTCTCCAAGAGGCTTGAATCTCCCTGACCCACAAGACGTGCATCGAGCAAAGACCATCGGGCTCCGGACTGTTTGACGACTCGATGCC
>CAIQUD010000054.1 GCA_903874965.1 uncultured Actinomycetes bacterium
CCACTCCAACCTGTCGCTCCTACCCATCCAGTCGAACTGGACCCAACGACCCTTGATGGAAGCGAAACGTGGTCGATCACGAACGGCCTCGTTGATGTCGTCATTGATCCAATCAGCGGCACCTTTTCGATCAATGGAGTTGCTGGGTTCGGTCAGTTGGTTGACGAAGGGGACCTTGGAGACTCGTATAACTACTCGCCGCCAGCTGGCGACCTGTTGATTGATGCGCCAACGTCCGTCGTCGTGTCGCCACTTCACCGCGGACCAATTCGGGCGTCGGTCAAGATCACCTCCACGTATGAATGGCCAAGCCACGTTGATCCGACGCGGAACCGTCGCACCGGAATGGTTGAAGGCGTCGTGACGACCATCGTTGAAGTCAAAGCGGATGACGCCGCCGTGCACGTCTCGACGTCATTTGCTAACCCCGCAAGAGATCACCGACTGAGAATCCACCTTCCGCTTCCCGTCCCTGCGCAACACTCTGTCGCCGAGTGTGCCTTCGGCGTCGTTGAGCGAGGTCTCACTGCAGAAGGTCGTCCAGATGAGCTTGGTCTCGCTACTGCCCCTTCTCGGCGGTTTGTTCAGGCCGGGGGCCTCACCGTCGTCCATGAAGGGCTGAATGAATACGAGCTCGTTGACCGAAACGACGACGAGACCGAAGCGGGCACCTTGGCGCTGACGCTCCTTCGCTCCACCGGCATGCTTTCAAGGCTCGGCATGAAGTATCGCCCGTTCCCTGCTGGACCACTTACTCCGGTCGAGGGATTGCAAATGGTTGGCTCAAACATCACCGCCCGATACTCCATTGCCTTTGGAGATGTTGACCCCTGGGTGTTTGCCGACAGCGTGCTCCAGCCATTGGACGTCCTGCACGCAGAGGGCGGCGGTACTCGGCAATCCGAAGGTTCAGCGCTGAGCGTTTCCGGCGCCATCATCTCGTCGATTCGACGCTCAAATGGTGTTATCGAGCTTCGATGCTTCAATCCAACGGGTGAACCGACTTCGGTTGATTTCGGCGCTGCAGGTGGTTGGGAAATCGACCTTCGAGGCGAGCCTCTTCGGCAATTTGCTGGCGCACTCGATCTCGGGGCGTACAAGTTCACTACCGTCCGTCTTACCAACGAAGGGTAAGACGACATCACGGACGGAACGATGGCAAAAGGGTCTTCGGACCAAACCGTGGCAGTACTTGTGCCCGTCAAGTCCTTTGCATCAGCAAAGCAACGATTGCAACACGTGCTCACTGACGGTGAGCGCGAGAAGTTAATGCGAGCGCTCGCCACCCGAGTGATCTCCGCAGCTTCACCTCGTCCCGTCGCCGTTGTTTGTGACGATGAAGCAGTGGCATCTTGGGCCAAGACATTGGGCGCTGAAGTCCTCTGGACTCCGCAGTACGGCCTCAATGGAGCAGTTCGAGCTGGAGTTGATTCGTTGGCTGCTCGCGGATTTGATCAGGTGATGATTGCCCATGGGGACCTTGCTCACCCAGAAGAGCTTGGGACGATGGAAATTGGCGATGGTGTCTCGATTGTTCCGGACCAACGTGACGATGGAACCAATGTCTTGGCGCTGCCGACCGATGTTGACTTCGACTTCCTTTATGGTCCTGGATCATTCCATCGACACCTCGCTGAAGCAGTGAGATTGGGTTTCGACCCGACCATCATTCGATCGAAGGCACTCGCGCTTGACATCGACGAGCCAGAAGACCTCGACACCCTCGATCTCCCAGCGCTTCTTCTCGAGCACTGACGCGACTCGAGGTGGGGCGTATGCCCCACCTCGAGTGCACAACAGAACTTCGTTCCAGCAACTCAGCGCTTGGCTGCAGCCTTCTTTGCAGGAGCCTTCTTTGCAACAGTCTTCTTGGCTGGAGCCTTCTTGGCGACTGCCTTCTTTGCAGGAGCCTTCTTCGCAACAGCCTTCTTCGCTGGAGCCTTCTTGGCGACTGCCTTCTTCGCTGGAGCCTTCTTGGCGACTGCCTTCTTTGCTGGAGCCTTCTTCGCAACAGCCTTCTTCGCTGGAGCCTTCTTGGCGACTGCCTTCTTTGCAGGAGCCTTCTTAGCAACAGCCTTCTTCGCTGGAGCCTTCTTGGCGACTGCCTTCTTTGCTACTGCCTTCTTAGGAGCAGCCTTCTTTGCGGCGATAGCCACTTGCGCACCTCCTTGGGGTGTCGGTACATCTTGCTGCGCTCACTAGTGAAATCCGAGCCTGAGCTCGAGGTCCCACTACTGACCACACTTGGTCGGTCGCAACCACGAGATCATCGCTGCGCGTCATCGCGGAGTGAACGACGGTCATCGGTGTTGCCACCCAGAGCGATGTCGATGAACGGACGCACGACGACGACGTCGACGGGTGACCAACTACGCATGCGTAGCTTGTCCTATCGGTGTCGATGTTGAACGCCACGCGTACCTCTTCTCGCACTAGGCATTCCATAGTTGAGTCGCGTAGAGACCCCGCGTCAAGCATTTACGATGCAACGCGCAAACTTGTTCGCGAAGAACACCGCGAGGTCGCGCGCGCAGACTCACGAAGTGATCGACCAACAGGCGCTGTCCGATGTGTTGGACGCGTCACGTCGTGGTGGTGGTATCTACCTGGGACAGGCACAATCGCGATGGCTCTTCAGCGGAGAGGGACGCTCGGCAATGGTGCTCGGTCCAACAAGGTCAGGCAAGACCACGTCGATCATCATCCCCAATCTCCTCGGCCACGCAGGACCAGTGGTATCGACTTCAACGAAATCCGAGCTCGTCTCACTCACCGCTGAAGCACGATCGACAATTGGTAACTGCATGGTCTTCGACCCAACGGGCATGGCAGAACTTCCACCCAATGCGGCTCGAATTGGGTGGAGCCCTCTTTCTGGATGCCAGGACTGGGATATCGCCATGGCGAATGCCCTGGCTATGACGAAGGCAGCGGGCCAACGCGCAATGACCAACGACCACTGGAGTGAGCGTGCTGGAGCGCTGCTTTCGACCCTCCTCCATGCGGCCGCGATTGAAGAAGTTGGCATCCGAACCTTCGTGCAATGGGTCGATCGTGCCCAAGCAGGTGACGCTTCGAGAATTCTCGCAACAAATACCTGCTCAACACCGCAGGCCGAGGCGCTGCTTGATGGCATCCTGCAGATTCACGACCGAGAACAGTCAGGGATCTGGTCCACGGCTTCAAGCGTGCTCCGCGCGTATCGAAGTGAACAAGCACTTCAGTCAGCCGAGGGAACATTGTTCGACGCTTCGGCATTCTTAGAAGAGAGCAACTCGCTCTACCTATGCGGGTCATCCGCTCAACAAGAACTCCTTGCCCCATTGTTCGTTGGACTGCTTTCGTCGTTGAGAGACGCTGCTTACACGGCGTCAAATGCACAACTCGGCTTCGATCCGGTCTTGTTTGCCCTTGACGAGATCGCAAACATCGCTCCATTCCCCGATCTTCCGAACTTGATCAGTGAGGGAGGCGGCCAGGGGGTACTTACGCTTGCGTGTCTCCAAGATCTCTCGCAAGCGCGACGCCGCTGGGGACCGGAGGCAGATGGATTCGTCTCGTTGTTTCCCGTGACGATGTTGCTTCCCGGCATTGCAGATCGAACGACCCTGACACTCGTCCATGATCTCGCTGGTGAGCAGTTGGAGCTCCATGCCTCACGGACCGAACCGAGCCGCGGCTTTCCGCGACGCGCCTCAACAACCTTGAGCGGCATGCATCGACCCGTTCAGCCAATGAATGTGATCGCAAAAGGATTGGAGGGTCACGCCCTCATGATCGGACCAACCCGAGACGTCATGCCGATTGAACTGACACCGAGTCATCGCTCCAAGCCGTGGTCGAAGCTTCGATCTCTTGATCGATCACGCAGCGATCGATCGCGCTTCTGATGAGCAGACGATGCATGCTCGAGCCCAGCCGCACGATCAATCCACCGCATGAGCCGTTCAGGCTCGAGTGGCCTTGGGCCAAGAGCACCAATCGCAAGCGGACTCGCCACGACGGTTCTTGGCGCGATTTCAGCTTCAAAGATTCGGGTTTGCGGTCCAGCGACTGCGTCAATGTTCCGCTCAAGCTTTTGGACGTCTTGTCCAGAACTCGCCCAAGCCCAAGCTTCAACAACCTTGCGTCGAGTGACTGGGCGGTCATCACCGAGTAGTCGTCGGACGAATTGCTCTTCGTCGAGCCGTCTTGGCACTGGTTGAAGAGCAATCGAGGCGCTCGTAAAGCGTTCAAGGTCAACGTCGAGACTCGCAGCGCGTCGACCCCACTGGAGCAGGAGTTGTTGTCGGTCAACTCCCTGCGCCTTCTCAGTTCGTGCTGGGTAACGACTGCCACTCGCACGGTGGCCTCGAACCTCAGCTGCCCTCGTGGAGAAGGCCGCAATTTCCCTCGGCTCTAGGTCGAGGTCAAGTCCGAGTTGCTTGCAGGATCCCAAGACTCCGGCGTCGTAGATCGCACTTGCTGCGGAAAGATGGGCATGGAGTCCCCGACGGTCAAGGGCCCCGAATCTCCCTTCCACGCTCCGTCCAAGGTTGGCAAGAACGAGATGGCTGTGGAGATGAGGATCTCCACTCCTCGAGATGCCGTGAGTGAATCTCACCCCTGCCAACTCGGTAACACGGCTTAACGTCTCGTCGCGTTGATTGGTGGCCAGTCCATGCAGTTCGAAATAGCGAAGCGCTCCTTCAAGCGCTTCATGATGCGCTTCCACTACCTGTCTCCCAACCGTTGGTGGCGTAAGCAGTGCGTACAGGCTTACGGCCTTTGGTGGCACTGCGAGGACTTCAAGGATCGGGATTTGGCGCTTCTGGTTCGCAAAGGAATGTCCGGCCCGGAGAGGCCGGGCCGAAGCAAGGAGTTCCAAACTTCGTTGGTTCACCGCAATCGCAATATCCCAATTGTTTCTGCCGCTGCCAATTGGAGCTCGCTGGGAGATCTCGAGGTGCTCAAGTTCTCGACCGTGGTCTTGTAAGTAGTACTCGACGTCGAAGGTTCGTCGACCTCGAAGGCGAATCACCCCGTGAAGGTGCGGCAACTACTTGCCTACGACGTTGCTCGATACCTCTCCAGGATGCGACGTGCTGCTTCACGCTGAAGCCCGACATATGCCGGAGGAGCCATGACCCTGACGTCAGGACCGCCCATCAGCAACAGTCCCTCGAGCCATGGCATCGATGCAGCGGCGAGTTCGACGATCAACCCATCACCGATCGCTTGGACACTCTGCGCGGGCACAGAATCCGCAATCCAACGTGCGCCATTTCGAATTCGAAGCACCACTGACTCCGCCTCATCGAGGAAATCAGCCGTTAGCCCCGGACCGCTCTCAGGAGTGGGGAGGTTGGTCGCCTGCGTCCCCGCATCTTCAATCCAGTCAATCCGGTCAACTCGGAACAATCGAAGCGCCTGGGCATCCTCACAGAACGCCTCAACGTAGCCATGGCCGCCGTCAAGAAATACCTGGAGTGGATTGATGACTCGAATAGTCATCTCATCGCGACTCGCAACGTAATACGCAATCTCAAGTCGGCGATGTTCCGTGACCGCCCGTCGAAGCAACTCCAACTGTTCGCGATGTTCCACATCAACAACAAGGACCTCGACGGTTCCGAGGACGGCATCAAGTTTCGCGAGACCAGTTGCGAGTGGAGACGTTGGGTCGTCTTCAATTGCTGCAATCAAATGTGCCGACGCCGAGAGTGCGAAACCCTCGCGACGGTTGAGTCGCCGTGGTGTTGCCATTGAAGATGGCAACTTTGCAACGACCTTTTCATCGTCCACCATGATGTCAAGCAAGGCGTCAGGCGTATAGGGAGGTTCACCGCAGCACGCGGCGAGTTCGAGTTCCGCCACCACTTCGGCTTCACTTAGTGAAAATCGCTCTGCCAATTCCGCAATCGTCGCTTCACCGACTTGGGCGAGAAAGGTCATCATGGCGAGGAGCCGTCGGAACCGAAGTTCTCCACGAGTCCTTGTGCCTGGCTCAGTCCCTCCAGTTGCCCACATTTCAAGCATTTGGGGCTCAGCACGTGCCTCCATGACTTGTTCGTCTTCGCCAACCTCAGACATCTCCACGATTGCTTCAAGCCAGGCAATCAGGTCGTTTCGAAGTGTCGGAGGACTCAGCACTTCGGCTCGATCTCTCAGCGACAGCACCCAATTCCGCGCGAAGAGTTGGTTGCCACATTGGAGGGAGACGTCGAGTCTCTCGTCCTCACGACTCACGAGTCGAACGGTTGGTCCAAGTTCCGCCGCAACCCGCCCCGCTGCCGTTTCATCAACAGCAATCACCATGGTGGGCTCTTCATCACCTGATGACGCTTCGACGACGAGGGTTGAGAATTCAGCCCCTCGGTCGTAATCATCGGGCGGGGCGCCAGAACCTGGTTCATCAACGACCGGCGGTCCATCGAATCGATCAACGCGAAAGACGCGCGGGGCCGATCGTTCGAGCGCAAAGCCGGTCAAGTACCACTGTCCGTTGGCGGAACGGAGTGAAGCCGGACACACGGAACGCTCGGTACCGTCGTAGGAAAAGGTGACGAGTGAAGCGGTCCGAACGGCGTCGAAGAGTTCATCGACGTAGGGAGGCGTCGTCAACAAAGCAAACGCTGGCACCACGCCAACTGGACCGGCGCCGAACTTCGCCAGCGCACCTTTGCCATATCCAGCCGTATCGCCCGCTCCGGCAACGGCGATGGCGAGCGCTCGCTGCTCTGACTCCGTGAGATCAAGATCTGGAAGGTAGAACGCTCGCTCGTTGATCCGGTAGCCAGTCTGAGCCTCTCCGCCAATCTCGACGGTTTCAATGTCGATGCCTTCTTCGCGAAGCAACTTCTTATCTCGCTCGAATGCTCCCCGATAGGCCGTTTTGTTCGCGCTATAGCCCGGAACCTCCGCGACGATTTCGGCGAGTGACATCGCCCGTTTTGCTCCAAGAAGCACGAGCACTAAGTCAGTAAGGCGTTCCAACTGGTCGGTTTTGGCCACCGAATCAGATTTCTCGATCGGTGTCGACGAAGTCGTCACGTCGCCAGGTTCCCGAACGTCCACCGACCTTCTCCCAGAGCTTCACCTGTTCGATGGACATCGTCCGGTCACCGCCCTTGCACATGTCGTAGATCGTGAGCGCAGCGACCGTGCAAGCGGTCATCGCTTCCATCTCCACACCGGTTCGATCAACTGTGTGAACCTCAACCTCGACTTCGACGTAGGCATCACCAATGTGGAATTGCACCGTGGTGGTGCCGACCGCGACCATTTGACACATTGGTAAGAGATCGGCGGTGCGCTTCGCTGCTTGAATTGCGGCAGTGCGCGCGGTCGCAAGAACGTCGCCTTTGGCATTGGCATTTCGAGCAACTTTGTCCGTCGTTTCTGGCGCCATGATGACCCGGCATCGAGCCAGCGCCCTTCGGGTTGTGGGCTCCCGCTGGGCGGACTCTCTGGTTAGTCCTCCCTGAAGAGGATCAAACTCGAGGTGATGCTGATTGGGCATGAGGGAAGTCTAGAACCCAACCCTTCAGAGTGGGCTGTGCGAGACCACACGCTAGGATTAGCAGTCAGTAGTAGCGAGTGCCAATGCACGTCGTGACGAGATGAGGTCCAATGCCAACCTACGAGTACGCCTGCACCGCCTGTACTCATCGCTTTGAGATTGTTCACTCCATCAAGGATGACGCACTGAAGACATGTCCCGAGTGTGGTGGCGAACTTCGCAAGGTCTTCGGAACGCCTGGGATCGTCCTCAAAGGCGGAGGGTTCTACAAGACCGACAGCCGAGGAAGTACCAGTTCATCCTCAACGTCGGAGAGTTCGTCGTCGGACTAACTCCCCGACAGTGACATTTCTCCAATAGCGAGACTCTGTCCGGCAGCAATTCCCGGTAGCCACTCCACGTCGCTGCCAATAGCGAGCACATTCGAGAGCATCTTCTGCAAGGTTGAAGCAACCGTTGCTTCCCTAAAAGGCTCGGCTAACTTTCCATCTCGAATGAGGAAACCCTCAGCGCCTACGGAGAAGTCGCCACTGACTGGGCTGACGCCAGAATGCACCCCAGAAATGCTTTGCACGTAGATTCCGTCTCCGACAGCTGACAGCACCCCATCACGGTCGAGGGTTCCTGGTTCGAGGACGAGCGCCCTGCAACCAGGCCCAGGTGTTCCAGAGAATCCTCCCCGAACTGCCGATCCCGTCGATGGTGCACCCGCACGACGTCCAGAGACCGTGTCGTAGACAAAGCCATTGAGCATGCCCGCAGTAATGAGCGAATTCTTCCTGCAGGCAAGACCTTCTCCGTCGAAGACTGATGCCCCATAGGCGCGGACATCCGTTGGGTCGTCGTAGAGCGTGACCATTGGCGAAGCGACAAGTTCACCAATGCGACCGGCAAAGAACGACCTCCCCTTGACGACGGCTTCTCCACTGAGCGCTGCGGAAATGATCCCGAGGAGTTGAGCGACGACGCGTGGGTCAAAGACCGTCACACATTTCATGGAGGAAGGTTTGGTTGCACCCAGCATGGAAACTGCACGAGCAACCCCATCAGCTGCGGTCCCTTCGAGGTCAAGGGCCGCGAAGGATCTGCCGGCCGTGTAGCTATACCCCGTTTGGATTTCGTCACCATCACCTGCAATGACCTCTACTGAGGCAGAAGCCGAACTGCGGCGCGTCGTCGTTGCGATACCGGTGGTTGATGCGAGCGCAACTTCAACTTCACTGTCGCCATAGTCCGCCGACCGAATGCCACGAACCTTCTTGGCAGACCGAACCAATTTCTCGAGTTCCATGGCAAAGGCGATTTTCGCTTCGGTCGTGACCGTCCTTATGGAAGGGTCGTAGAGATTGACGGCAGCAGGAGCCACGCCATCTGGCGAAGCGAATGCCACCGACGGATCCGGCGTTGCAAACTGTGCGTTGTCCCTCGCCGCAGCAATGGTTGCTTCGATGACCTCTGCGTCAAGTGAGCCCGCCCAGGCAAACCCAACCCGAGCTCCATCGGGGGTTTCGTGGAGAATTCGAACACCAATGCCGGCTGAAGTTGCCGCTGCGAGTGACTCCACTTCGCCTTCGTAGACGCGTACTTCAGTCTCATTGCCTCGTGCAACGTAGACCTCCATGCCTTCGTTCTCCTTCGCGTAGGAGAGCAGTGTTGATGCCAGCGTTGCGAGATCGCCGCTCATGCCGTGCCTCCAACCGTGCAAGAAGTAATTCGCATCGTCGGCTGTCCACATCCAACAGGCACCTGTTGGCCATCCTTGCCACACGTGCCAACCGTCATTGAGAAGTCGTCGGCGATTGCATCAATCCTCGCCAAGATCTCTGGTCCATTGCCAATGAGATTTGAATCACGAAGCGGTTCAGTCACCTCTCCGTTTTCAATGAGATAGGACTCGCTCGTCCCGAAAACAAAGTCGCCAGTCGCTGTGTCAACTTGGCCACCGCCAAGCTGGCGGACGTAGATCCCACGTTCCGTTGACGCAATGATGTCGTCCGCACGTTCCTTGCCGGCCAAAAGGTAGGTGTTGGTCATTCGAACCATTGGGAGGTGTTGATAGCTCTGACGTCGTCCATTGCCTGCCGAGGAGCGACCAGTCTTGCGAGCTCGGAGGAAGTCCCACATGTAGTCCGTGAGCACGCCATCTTCAATCAACGTGTTCGATGAGGCCTTGGTCCCCTCATCATCAATGCGAGCAGTCCCCCACTCGCCACTCATGGTGGAATCGTCAACGAGCGTTACGCCGGGGCTCGCCACAAGTTGTCCAACCCGATGGGCATAGACCGAAGTGTCTTTGACAATGAGATCAGCTTCGAGACCATGGCCACAGGCTTCATGGAACAAGATCCCACCACTTCCTCCGGCAAGCACGATTGGCAGTTCACCTGATGGGGCTGGGCGGGCCGACAACTTGGTCACGGCCTGATTTGCCGCCTTCTCTCCAAGGCGACGAACCACGTCTTCGCTAAGCACCTCGAAACCTTCCGTGCGAGCGAGCACTTGATAGCCCGTCTGAAGACCGGTGTCTCCCATCGCGACTGCCATCACCATGAGCCGCACGCGAACCTGATCGTCCGTCTCAAAGACGCCATCAGTATTTGCCACGACGATCCGTCGTCGTGAGTCTCCGAATCCAACACTGACCTGCGCGATTCCACCCTCGACCGATCGGGCTGCATCATCAGCGGCGAAGAGCAGTTCGAGTTTGGCCTGCTTTGAAATGGTCTCAGGGAGAATCTGTGCCGTTGGCAACGAGAGACCATTCGACGAGAGGGCAACCGTTCTCGATGATCCTCCAGCGCGAGCAATTGACGCCGCAGCAGCAACTGCTTCGAGCAGTGCCGCCTCACTGAAATCTGCAGTGTGTGCAAAGCCAACAGTTTCGCCAACCACAACTCGAATGCCAACGCCTCGATCTCGACCAGAGGACAATTCCTCGACGCGCCGGTCATCAAGGGAAGCCCCGGTCGTCGATCGATCCTCTGCGAAGATCTCCGCCCACTCTCCACCTCGATCGAGCGCAGCTTGGAGGACGCGTTGAGCCAAATCTGGAGTGAGGAGGGCAGTCGACATGAGCGGTAGCGTAGCGCCATGTCCCAGCCAGATCCACGTCTGGCGACGGCCACAAGAAGTCGGGTTGCATGGCTCATCCCAACGGCATTCTTCGCTCTCGGAGGCTTCTGGGGGTCGTGGAATGCCTCCCTTGCTGGAGTGCAGTCGCACTTTCATCTCTCGAACACCAATCTCGGAATTCTTCTCGCTATTGGCGTCTCAGTTGGAGCAATCACCGGAGCCGCTGCCTCACACATTGGACGCCGTGCACGCCCAGTTCATCTCCTCGCGGTCATTCTGCTGATTTGGGGCATCTTGCTCCTTCCGCTCGCAGGTGAGCACCGATTTGTTTGGTTTGCGCTCTCGTTCACCGCCGTCCAAATCGTCATGGGCGCCGTTGATTCAGTGATGAATGTTGGTGCCACCGCAGCGCTTGCTGGACGTCCCGGCGCCTTGGTCAGGTTCCACGCAATCTTCAATGTCGGCGCAATGGCCGGTGCACTCGGTACTGGTTTGACGGCGACCGCCGGAAATGGCGGAAGCCTCCTGTGGACCTGGCTCGCCGTTGGCTTACTCGTGGCTACCGGTCTTTGGGCGATCACTGAACGAAACGCACTTGACCCTCGGCTTGCCACCAATGTCCACGTCGGACTCCCGAGCCCAACCGCCGACATGGATCTGTATGAAGAGACCTCACGCGATGGTTCAATTTTCGAAATCTTGCGTCGAGATCGCCTCGTAGGGCTCCTCGTGATCTTTGCTGCAGCTGCCCTCGTAGAAGGAGGAGTGTTTACCTGGGGCGTGCTGTATCTCAGGACTGAGCTGCACATTGGTTTGCTCGTTGGTGCCTCGGCGTATGCGCTCGGCAACCTCGTTGCCGGACTCGGACGGGTGCTCGGTGCGCCACTCATTGGAACAAGGACACCACTTCGTGCGCTTGCTGTCGGAAGTGTGGTCACTGGCGTTGGATTGTTGATCGAAGCACACACCCACATTGAGGCCCTCGCCGCAGCGATGCTTGCGCTGACCGCGGCGGGCGTCAGCCTCAATTGGCCGCTACTCATGGCAGACGTCGCCGCCCGTTCATCGTCGCCCAGTTCGTCGGTTGGAGCTTTTACCGCAGCCGGTTATCTCGGTTGGGTCGCCGGGGCACCACTCATCGGCATCGTTGCAGACCAGTGGTCGCTGTCGGCTGGCATTACTGGGGTCGCGTTGCTTGCCTTCATCATTGCCTTGGCCGCAACGGGGCTCATCAGGCGGGACGCAATTGCCGGGCGTCGGGACTAGCGTAGAAGTGACCTCTTTGGAGCCGCCCGTGCTGTTGCCGACGATTGAAACGCCCGCAGACCTCAAGAACCTTTCCTACGAGCAGCTTGACGAACTCGCTGAAGAGATTCGTTCGTTCATTGTCTCTACGGTCACGACGACAGGTGGGCACCTTGGCTCGAACCTTGGTGTCGTGGAGTTGACCCTCGCACTCCACCGGGTCTTCCAGAGTCCGAAAGACGCAATTCTCTGGGACACCGGCCACCAGGCCTATGTGCACAAACTCGTCACCGGTCGTCGCTATGGATTTCGAGACCTTCGAAAGCCTGGTGGACTCTCGGGCTATCCGAACCGCCATGAGTCCGAACACGACTGGATCGAAAACAGCCACGCCTCACCGGTGCTCTCGTATGCACATGGCCTCGCAACCGCCTGGCGCCTCGACGGATCAGATTCACCGACTGGTGGAAATCGGCGGGTTGTGGCCGTCATTGGCGACGGTGCGCTCACCGGTGGGATGGCTTACGAGGCGCTGAATAATCTCGGGCACTCAGGCACCAAGGTTCTCGTCGTGCTCAATGACAATGGTCGGAGTTACGCACCGACGGTTTCCCACCTCTCGAGTTCCCTCACCCAGATTCGGCTCAACCACACCTATCTGCAGACAAGAGACCGCTTGCGGAATCTCTTGAAGGACATTCCGCGAGTTGGTGACCTTGCCTACTCCTCGGTCTCGGGACTGACGACCGCCATCCGTGAAGCCATCACGCCACGCACCTTCTTCGAGGCCCTCGGAGTTCGGTATGCCGGCCCAATTGATGGCCATGACATCCGAGCCCTCGAACAGGCAATGCGAGGAGCGCAGGAATGGGACGGCCCAATGGTGCTGCACGTCCTCACGCAGAAGGGTCGCGGCTATGCGCCGGCCGAAGAAGACGATCTGCAACGACTTCATGACTACAAAGTCGGACGTGCCCAAACAGCGCTCAATGATGATGCTGAAGGTCTCGATCCGAAACCACCATCAGCGACCTACACCGACGCTTTCTCGCAAGCGCTGTTGGCCGCGGGTTCGGTGAATGATTCGGTCGTCGCGTTAACCGCAGCCATGATGGGGCCAACGGGGCTCCTCCCCTTCAACGAGGCATTTCCGAAGCGTTGTTTTGACGTCGGAATTGCTGAAAGCCATGCCGTCACTGCTGCAGCGGGAATGGCGATGGGCGGACTCCGCCCTGTTGTTGCGGTGTACTCAACGTTCTTTACGAGAGCCTTCGACCAAGCGAACTTAGATGTTGCCCTGCATGGCCAGCCCGTGGTGTTTGCCTTCGACCGAGCAGGGATCACCGGCGACGATGGAGCGAGTCACCACGGAGTACTCGACCTCGCGCTCTCCTGTTCGATTCCAGGCATGACGGTGTTCGCTCCTTCCTCTGCGGAAGAAGTTGCTCCGATGCTTGAAACAGCATTGTCACTAGAAGGTCCGGCAACCATCCGCTTCCCAAAGACACCGGCCCGTCACGTAACTCCCGACCAAGTTGGCTCGGGCCTCGAGGCAAGGCTCGTGCGAGTTGGCGACGGAACCGTCTGCTTCCTTGGTATTGGCAAGCTCCTGGATGCGTGTGAAGAAGCGGCGGGACTCCTTGAGCACCATGGCATCAGTGCGACCGTTTGGGACCCACGTGTTGTTGCACCCGCTGACCCAGTGATGCTCGCCGATGCTGCTCGCCATCAACTTGTGGTGACCGTTGAAGACGGCATCCGACTCGGTGGTGCAGGCACCCATCTCATCGATGGCGTCGAACTCACCGCACGCAGTTCAGGCGCCCTTCCTCCGTCGTCGATGACCCTCGGTGTGCCAAAGGCCTTTCTCGCTCATGGAAAGCCCGATGAAATTTTGGCTGGCCTTGGACTCGATGGGGACGGTCTTGCTGCAACGGTCTTGGCCGCGATGACCGGAGCACCGCTTCCGACGGTTCCGCTCGCCGGACTCGAACACTGACCATCACTCGATGGCCGTCTCAACTCCCCGAGCAACCGGCATCGATGAAGGCTTAGCCAACACCCTGATCGCCTATCTCGACGCGTTCCGCTCGCAACTCATCGAAGGTGTCCAGTCGCTCGATGAAGCAACCCAGCGGAAACGAGCAGTGCCGTCTGGTTGGACACCGATCCAATTGCTGGTGCACCTGACCTTTGTTGAACGCAGGTGGATTGAATGGGGATTCGAAGGCATCCCCATGGACGATCCATTTGGCGACCATCGTGACGAGAAGTGGTTTGTCCCGAACGACATTGCCTTGGACGTACTCGTAGCCGAGCTCATGCAGCAAGGCGTCCACACTTCATCGGTGTTTCGATCAGTCCCACTCTCGACCATTGGAGCAGAGAGCCCGCGATGGCGGGGCGCAAATCCTCCAACCCTTGAGCGGATTGCGCTCCATCTCATGGGTGAATATGCCCGCCATCTCGGCCATCTCGACATCGTCGTCGAACAGGCGACAGCCGCCCTCTAGAAGGTCAGGACGCCGCGCGCAACGGTTCCGGTGTGCATGGCATCAACGACGGTCTGGAACTCTTCAAGTGGCGTCTTGAGCGAAACGAGCTCATCGAGGAGGAGTTGGCCTGACTGGTAGAGGTCGACCATGAGCTTCACGTCGTGATGCGGACGTGCCGATCCATACCTGCAGCCGAGGAGGCCGCGATCGATGTAGGCAAGGGCGTTGATGTCAACCGACACCTCACTCCCGCGAGGCGGGATACCAATAGCAACGGCATTGCCACCCCAGTCGAGACAGTCGAGCGCGCTCCGGAGCACGGCCGGGTGACCAACACAGTCAAAGGCCCACGTCACGCCACCAAGAGGGAAGAGGGCGCCCCATGCATGCTCGCTTGACATGGGAACGGCCGCTCGAACCGCAGCGGCGGCGTCGATACCTTCTCCAGCCAAGACGAAGTCCGTTGCACCGAACTGACGAGCGAGCGCTTCTTTTCCGGGAACCGTGTCGACGGCAACAATCTTTGTCGCTCCAGCGATCTTGAGGCCTTGAATGACGTTGAGCCCAACGCCACCGACACCAAAGACCGCCGACGTCTCACCTGGGCGAACCTTGGCCCGGTTGAGTACCGCCCCAACGCCGGTGAGCACTCCGCAGCCAATGAGGCACGCGGACGTGAAGGGAATGGAATCTGGAATCTTGACGACCTGGACCTCAGAAACAATCGTGTACTCCGCAAACACCGAAACGGCAGCGAAGTTCGAAGCTGGCTCACCTTTGTAGGTGAATGGCGTCGAAATATTGCCAAGGGACGCCATGCACCACGTCGGGTGGCCGGTTGAGCATGCTCGACAGACACCGCAACTTGCGAGGGTGGCAATGACGACATGGTCGCCGACCTTGACGGACTTCACGCTTGAGCCAACGGCCTCAACAATGCCGGCACCCTCGTGGCCGAGCACTGCTGGGGGCTTCCACGGAATGGTTCCATTCATCACCGAGAGGTCGGAGTGGCATACACCAGCTGCTTCAACCTTCACCTTGACTTGCGTTGGGCCTGGATCGGCAATGCCGAGTTCGTTCGTGACCTCAACTCCATCACCGGTATAGACAATGCCGCGCATGGTTCCCCCCTACTTCGTGAAGACCGGGTCGTTCCCGGCCGCGAACTGTAAACGCAATTCTCGCTTCAACACCTTGCCACTTGCGTTGAGCGGAAGACTATCGACGAACACAAGGTACCGGGGCACCTTGTAGTTGGCCATTCGATCACTGGCGAATTGGAGCAGCGTCGTTGCAAGTGCTGCAGTTGGCTCGTCGGCGGTCACGACATACGCGCACCCAACTTCACCCATTCGCTCGTCGGGCACACCGAGAACGGCGACCTGCGAGATCGCTGCATGCTGACGAAGCGACGCTTCAATCTCTGCCGGGTAGGCATTGAACCCACCAACGACGTACATGTCCTTGAGGCGATCGGTGATGACGATGTTGCCGCCAGCATCCATGGTGGCGATATCACCGGTGTGGAGAAATCCCTCGGCATCAATCGTCTCTGCGGTCGCTGCCTCATTGGCGAAATAGCCCTGCATGACGTTGTAACCCCGAACAATGAGTTCACCTGGCACACCACGCTCGACTTCATTCCCGCTGAGGTCGACAATTCGAACCTCGACCTCTGGGATCGCTCGCCCAGAGGTCGCTGCAATGAGCTCAGGAGGATCACCAGCTCGGCACATGGTCACGACGCCAGTTGCTTCCGTGAGTCCATAGGCAGTGAGCACGGTCTCGACGCCAAGGCGGTCTCGAAGTGCTTCGACGAGTTCAACGGGAACGAGGGCAGCTCCAGTCACGACCAGGCGAAGCGAGGACAACTCGGCGTCAGCGTCCGGGTCGGCCAACAGCGACTGGAACAGCGTTGGTGGTCCAGGGAGGACGGTGATCTGCTCTGCTGCAAGGTGAGACCGCACAATGGCTACGTCAAAGACGGGCTCTGGGTACATGGTCGCTCCAGTCATGAGCGACGCGAGGAGCCCTGCCTTGTAGCCAAAGGTATGGAAGAACGGGTTGACGATCTGATAGCGGTCTCCAGATCGAAGTCCAACGATGCTTGCCCACGTCGCAAAGGTTCGAAGTGTCTGCGCATGGGTCGTTGCGACCCCTTTTGGATGGCCCGTCGTTCCTGACGTGAAGACGAGATCACCAAGATCAGTCGGAAGGACCGCCTGTCGAGCACTCGTAACCTTCGATGCCTCTACCTCGCTTCCGCTGGCAAGGAGTTGCGAAAATGCCTGCACGCGAATTCCGTCAGGAATGGTCGTCGCCTTGCCCTTGAGCAGGACAATCTGTGACAAATCGCCCAGATCTTCACCAATGAGCATGGCTGGATAGTCGAACCCAAGGAAACCTTCAACGGTGACGAGAAGCTCAATACCGGCGTTTCGCAAAATGTAGGCAGCCTCGCTACCTTTGAATCGAGTGTTGAGCGGAACCAGCACGCCACCAATGGACGTAATCCCTAGAGCAGCGACCATCCACTCGAGACAATTGGGTGCCCAAATACCGACGCGCTGCCCCCTCGTTACTCCCTGAGCCAAGAATCCCGCTGCTGCTTCGTCAACTCGGAGCCCGAGCTCTTTGTAGGTCAGGCGAGTGGCACCGCCAGCGTCATCAAGGCCTTCAACGACGGCAACCAACGACCCAAACTCTTGAACGGCATTCGCGAGGAGTCCCGGCAGCGTTTGAAATTGGAGGTCACCGCGCGGATCCTCTTCGCCCCCGAAGGTCACGTCGCCATCATCCCAATCGAACTTGCTCATGGATGCTGGCTCGAGGTGGAGATGACTTCGCCTGACAAGTATGACGAGTAGCCACTGGCGAGAAAGATGATCACATTGGCAACTTCCCACGTTTCAGCGCCGCGCCCAAAGAGCTCTCGGCTTCGAAGGAGGTCGAGGCTCTCCTGATCAATGACCTTGTTGAGGAAAGGGTGCTCCGCCAAGGAGGGAGAAACGGCGTTGATCCGCACATTGTGTTCGGCCGCTTCGGCCGCAGCACAACGCGTCAGCGCCATGACGCCGGCCTTTGCAGCCGCATAGTGGGCCTGACCAGGCTGCGCCCGCCAACCGAGGACCGACGCATTGTTCACGATGGAACCAGACCCTGCGGCATACATGTGCTTGAGTGCAGCGCGCATGCACCGAAAGGTCCCGTTGAGGGTCACATCGAGGACCTTGAGCCATTGTTCATCCGTCATGTCGACGAGATTGGTGGTTCCGCCGAGGCCTGCGTTGTTGACCGCAACGTCAATGCGGCCATACGTCGCAATTGTCTGCCCGTAGAGGTTCGTTACCTCTTCCTCATTAGTGACATCACAAGGAATGCCGAGAACCTCCACACCAAACTGCGTGCTCAGCTCTGAAGCCGTTTCAGCCGTTCGGCGAGGGTGCGCGTCCGAAACAATGACCGTTGCCCCTTCCTCGAGGCAACGCCTTGCAGTGGTCTGACCAATGCCGGTCCCAGCTGAGGCCGTAATCACGACAACCTTGCCGTCCAAGAGGTGGTGTCCCCCCGTTTCGGGTGGAACAGGTGTTGAGGACGTTTTCTTCGTCAAGCTCATGAGTGACTAGCTCCTCAGTAGGTCAAGCAAGTGGAAGGGGTTTTGGTTCTGGTGGCAGTCCGAGGACTCGCTCGCCAATGATGTTTCGCTGAATCTGATTGGAGCCACCGTAGATGGTCTCAGAGCGGGAGAAGAGGAACGTCCGATGAAAGGCATCGAGGTCATAGTCCTGACCAACAACGAGCGCCGAGACGCCGTCAACGTCCATCATGAGTTCACCGAGGTTCCGATGCCACGTGGCCCAGAACAACTTTGAAATTGAGGCTTCCGGAGGGGCCGCTGGCCCGTCGACGCCCGTAAGCGACCGGATCGTATTCATCCGAAGGATCTCCAGCTCGACGAAGGTGCGAGCGAGTCGTTGGCGCCAGACTGGATCAGTCGTCAAGCCTCGTTCGGTCGCTCGCTCAACCACTGCGTCAAATTCCCGGCGAAATCCCAAGAGGTGACCGAGCAGGCCCACACCCCGCTCGAACGACAATGTTGCGAGCGCCACGGGCCAACCCTGCCCGGGCTCGCCAACAACGAGATCTGCCTTGGTTCGCGCTTCGGTGAAGAAGACCTCATTGAATTCTGAGGTCTTGGTCAACTGCTGAATGGGCCGGACCTCAATGCCTGGCTGATCCATTGGGACGAGAAGGTAACTCAGACCTTTGTGGCGAACACTTCCCACTTCGGTCCGAGCGACGACGAAACACCAGTCCGACTGATGAGCAAGCGAGGTCCAGACTTTTTGCCCACTGATCACCCATTCATCGCCGTCGAGATATGCCTTGGTCGCAACATTCGCCAGATCCGATCCTGCATTCGGCTCGGAGTACCCCTGACACCAAAGCTCAGTCCCCGCAATGATGGGTGGGAGAAATCTTGCTTGTTGCTCTGGTGTCCCGAAGTGAATCAGCGTTGGTCCGAGCAAACCTTCACCGAGGATTGAAACCCGACCTGGGGCTTTGGCTCTGGCGTACTCTTCGGCGAAGATGACCTGCTCGTCCATCGATGCGCCGCGTCCACCAAAGGTGGTGGGCCATCCAATGCAGGTCCATCCACCTCGAGCGAGTTCAAGTTCCCATGCTTGTCGAACCTCGAAACCAAAGGTTTCGTCACCTGAACCTCCGCGACCTCCGAGCGCTGCGAACTCGCCGACGTTGTGCTCAGCCATCCATTGAGCTACTTCTTCGCGAAAGAGCGCTTGGTCAACCGAGTCAGTCATGGCCATGGACAGGTAGCGTACCGACATTGAAGCAACCTGAGCCAAGTGAGGGGTCATCATGGATCGTGAACCAATGGAACGGACTGATGCTGAGTGGCGCGAGCTCCTGTCGCCAGAGCGCTACGCGGTGCTTCGCGAGGCCGGAACTGAGCGTCCAGGAACCGGCGAACTGCTCTATATGAACGACGAAGGCACCTACGTCTGTGGTGGATGTGGGACCGCATTGTTTACCAGTGAAGGCAAGTTTGACTCCGGTTGCGGTTGGCCGTCATTTGACCGAGCCATAGGACCCGACCCAGTCACGACTCGTGAAGACAGGTCCCATGGCACGATCAGAACCGAGATTCTGTGCACCGCTTGCGGCGGACACCTCGGCCATGTCTTTAATGACGGTCCGACCGAAACCGGGCTTCGCTACTGCGTGAATTCACTTTCCATTGACTTCGAACCGCAAAGCAAAAGCTAGGTAGTCGAAGCTGATCAGAAGGGGTCTGATTCCACCGCCTCCTCAGGCGTTCGAGCGTGGCGGGACACCTCTGCGGTCGCAAAACGAAGTGAAGGCCCAAGATCTTCAGCAGTCAGTTCAACCTTGCTGCGACGGTGGCCCTCGTCGTCGGTCCAACTCCGTTGCACCAAGCGGCCAGTGGCCAAGATGCGCGTTCCCTTGGTCAGCGTGAGTGCAGCATTTTCGGCAAGTTCACGGAAACACACAACGTCAAAAAACGAGGTCTCTTCCTCCCACGTTTCAGTGGTGGCATTGCGCCACCTTCGATTGACGGCAACTCCAAGCGTTGTCGTCGCAACGCCGCTCGTCGTGTAGCGAATTTCTGGCTCACGGGTGAGATTGCCTTCAAGGGTGGTTGTTGCGGACATTGAATTCCTCCTCAGTTAAGGAGGACAGCGTGCTGACATTGACCGCGCAGAACTTCGCTCAGAACCTGAACGCTTTAGACGTCGAGAAATCTCCGAATTGCAATGGCAGAGCCAATGGAGCCAATGGTCATCCCGAGAAGGATCACGATGGTTTCGCACCAGAACAGTTGCCAATTGGACAAGAGCATCTGATGCAGCAGGCCATCAGGTGACTGGCTCTCCGTTCGGACTCGCCAAAATGCCTCGCCAATCCAGATAAACAGCGCGGCAAGTGCAGAACCAATGAATCCCTGGACGAGTCCTTCGAAGATGAACGGCACTCGAATGAACCAGTTCGTCGCTCCAACAAGCTTCATGACGGCAACTTCACGCTTTCTCGCGAAGATCGCCATGCGGATGGTGTTGAGAATAAGCACCGCAGACGACAGCAACAGCACCAACGCAACTACCAAAACTGCATACTGTGCGGTCGTAATCACCCGTTGAATCGTCTTCAAATATTGGATCGGCGCAGTTGGCGAACCGAAGACGCCCGGTTGTCCCGAGAACTTCGCAATCACGAGCTTCGCGTCTTGAGATTCATTCGGGATGCAACGAATCGATGACGGAATCTGCTCCGGCTTCAGAACTGAGAGTTCTGTTGCGGTCAAGAGATGCTGAGCTTCTTCATAGTCCTGTGCTTGGGTGCGGTAGTAGCAACCGTGGACATACGGAAAGGCATCGAGTTGCGTCTGCACCGCAGCGATTTCTTGGGCCGAAGCGCCAGGCTCCATCCAGACCGTGACGAGCGTTCCTTGCTGCCACTTGATCTCCGCGTTTGAGGCTCCTTGACCAAGGACAAGGCTTGCCCCAACCAAGAACAGAGAAATCATGACGGTGAAAACGGCGGCCGCAGTCGTGACTCGATTGCGCCAGAGGTTGGTGGTTGTTTCTTTGACGACATACTGCGAGAAGGAGGCCATTACCGCTGTACTCCGCCATCGCCGTCAATGCCATAGACACCGCGGTGCTGATCTCGAACCAAGGTGCCGTGGTCGAGTTCAATGACTCGAAGGCGCATTCGGTCGACAAGCGCCTTGTCATGGGTTGCCATCACGACCGTCGTTCCGGACTTATTGATCCGATCGAGCAGGGACATAATCCCCTCGGAGATCTTGGGGTCCAAGTTTCCCGTTGGCTCATCAGCCAAGAGAATCAGTGGCCGATTGACGAAGGCTCGGGCAATGGCCACCCGCTGCTGTTCTCCGCCAGAGAGTTCACTCGGGAGATTGTCACGCTTGTGGGCAAGTCCCACCAATTCAAGAACCTGGGGGACCTGAGCTTCAATCACCGACTTCGGACGGCCAATTACCTCAAGGGCAAAGGCAACGTTCTCAAACACCGTCTTGTTCTGCAGGAGGCGAAAGTCCTGGAAGACGCATCCGATATTGCGCCGAAGGTAGGGAACGCGCCACTTCGGAAGGTTGACGATGTCTCGTCCTGCTTCCCAGATCGTTCCTCGATCTGGAAGTTCCTCTCGGAGCAACAGACGAAGGAACGTGGTCTTTCCTGAACCAGAAGAACCAACCAGGAAGACGAACTCACCCTTCTCGATTTCAAGCGAAACGTCATCAAGAGCAATGGTTCCGTTTTTGTACGTCTTCGTGACGTGGTCGAGCTTGATCATGATTTCAGGTCGCCAAAGCGCCCCGATGGGCACGAAGAGCGTTCTCCCAGCCTACTGTCAGCCCCTCTGCAAATCATGGAGCCCACCACTAACTCGTTGCCTGCCGTTGTCGTCGAAGTTCTGCTTCCATGAAGGCATCGAGATCCCCGTCGAGCACTGCATCGACGTTTCCGGTCTCTTCATTCGTCCGAAGATCCTTCACCAATTGATACGGGGCCATCACGTAGGAACGGATCTGGTTGCCCCAGGCATTTTCTGTTCGTTTACCCGACAGGGCGTCCAACTCCGCTTGGCGCTCTGCTCGTTGGAGCTCTGCAAGTTTGTTGGCAAGAATCTGCATCGCACGAGCCTTGTTTTGGTGTTGACTCCGCTCGTTCTGACAAGAGACCACCACTCCCGAAGGAAGGTGGGTAAGGCGAACTGCAGAGTCGGTCTTATTGATGTGCTGACCACCCGCACCTGACGCTCGATAGGTGTCGATCCTCAAGTCCTTTTCGTCAATTTCAATTTCGCTGACATCTTCAAGGAATGGCGTGACATCAATTGACGCAAAACTGGTCTGACGGCGGTGCTGCGAGTCAAACGGTGACATCCGGACAAGCCGATGCACGCCCCGCTCTGCAGCCATCAAGCCATAGGCAAAGCGCCCCTTCACAATGAAGGTTGCCGAGAGGAGGCCTGCCTCTCCCCCTTCAGTGGCTTCATCCAGTTCGACGGAGAACCCGCGGCGCTCCGCCCAACGTTGATACATCCGAAGGAGCATTTCTGCCCAGTCCTGCGCATCGGTTCCACCAGCTCCTGCATGCACTTCGCAGATGGCGTCGTACTCGTCGTAGGCGCCGGCGAACAAACTCCGAAGCTCGAGCCCTGACAGTTGACGCTCGAGATCAGCGACGGTTGAGGAAAACTCAGCCTCGAGCGACTGGTCAGCGTCGCCGCTGGCCTGTGCCTCGGCAATGAGATCACGCAGCACTTCTGCATCTTCGAGTGCGCTTTTGAGGCCTGCAAAGGCATCCAGATCAGCATTCACCCGGCCAAGCTCAGTCGTCGTTGCTCGAGCAGCATCGGCGTCATTCCAAAGGTCTGGCTTGGAGGCCAACTCGTCGAGCTCCGCCTTCCGGACTTCCTGTGCCTCGATTCCGAGGTAGCTCCTTGCCTCGGCAAGCCGTCCAATGAGCTCCTGGAGCACTGCTCCTGAGTCCCGGACGACCGCCTGGCTATCGACCGGCTGCGCCATGGCAGAACTTGTACTTCCGGCCGCTACCGCAGTAGCAGGGTTCATTGCGGCCGATCTTGTCCTCGGGAGTCTTCACGACCGGCTGCAACACTTCACCGAAGTTGGCCTGGCCTGCTGGACTTTGCGCCTCAGTGCCATCGACAAGTTGTCCACGATCTGGAGCCAAATTGGCAAGGTACGACGAGTCAGGAACCGGCTCTTCAGCTGCGGCATACACCGCTCGATTCATGTCGACCTCATTTGCCTCTTGCGGCGCAGCTTCGATGTGCAAGACATAGCGGAGGTAGTCATCGTCGATGTTGTCGATCATGCTGCCGAACATTGAGAAACCTTCTCGTTGCCAGGCAACAAGGGGATCTTGCTGCGCAACCGCGCGGAGATTGATGCCCTCTCGCAAGTAGTCCATTTCGGCAAGGTGTTCTTGCCAACGCTGGTCGATGATCTGCAACATCACATCGCGCTCAACCGCACGTGCCGTCTCGACGCCACCAGGAAGGCTTTCTGCGTGGTGCTCGTAGTAATCGAGTGCTTCTTCGACTGCCGAGTCAATGACTTGCGCTTGACTGGTCGCCTTGCCCAAATCCTCAACGGTGAACCGAGTTGGGTAGTACTGGTGCAACTCAACCAGCAACTGCTCCAAGTCCCAGCTTTCTGGATAATCACCAGGGCAGCACTGCTTGACGAGCGCCTCGACCGTCTCAGAGAGCAGTTCTGTGGTTCGCTCTTCTAAGTCCTCGCCGTCCATGATCCGGATACGCCAGGCGTAAATCACCTTGCGCTGCTCGTTCATGACGGCGTCGTACTTGAGCACGTCTTTACGAATCTCGGCGTTTCGCCCTTCGACGGTGTTCTGTGCCCGCTCGATCGCCTTGGTGACCATTTTCGCTTCAATTGGCTGATCGTCTGGGAGTGTCCGACCCATCACCCAACTGAGTGCTCCAGTTGCGAAGAGCCGGAGAAGATCATCTTCGAGGCTCAAGAAGAAACGACTTTCGCCGGGGTCGGCTTGTCGACCGGCGCGTCCCCGCAACTGGTTGTCGATCCGTCGAGATTCGTGTCGCTCTGAACCGAGGACGTACAGCCCACCAGCGGCTCTCACCTGATCGGCTTCAGCTGCACACTGGATGCGAATTCGCTCCAAGGTCTGGCTCAACTGAGCCTGGCCCTCTTCGCTTTCGAGCGAGAGCCCATTCGAGAGCACTTCGCGTTGGGCCAGAAGCTCGGCATTTCCACCGAGGACAATGTCGACACCACGACCAGCCATATTGGTGGCAACGGTGACGGCACCGAGGCGCCCAGCTTGGGCGACCACTTCTGCCTCTCGGAAGTGCTGCTTCGCGTTGAGGACCTCGTGGGGAATTCCCCGCTTCGTCATCATGTCGGAGAGAATTTCCGATTTCGCAACCGACGCAGTTCCAACCAAGACCGGCTGACCCTTCTCGCGGCGCTCCACGATGTCATCAATGATTGCGTTGAACTTGGCCTGTTCGTTCTTAAAAATGACGTCTGGCTGGTCGATCCGCTGCGAGGGACGGTTTGTTGGGATTGGCACGACGGCAAGGTTGTACGTCGAACCGAATTCTCCAGCTTCGGTCTCGGCCGTTCCCGTCATTCCTGCGAGCTTCTCGTACATCTTGAAGTAATTCTGCAGCGTGACGGTTGCCCACGTGTGATTCTCGTCATTGACGCGAACGCGTTCTTTGGCTTCAACCGCCTGGTGAAGACCATCAGACCAACGGCGTCCTTCGAGCGTCCGACCCGTGTTCTCATCAACAATGAGGACTTCACCGTTGGCAACGAGGTAGTCCTTGTCTCGGTGATACAACTCTTTGGCTCGAAGTGCCTGGGTGAGCTGATGGACGTAGTTGGTCGAAACCGCTTCGTACATATTCTCAACGCCGAGCGCTCGCTCGACCTTGGCAATACCTTCATCGGTCGGAACGACGGTCTTCTTCTCTTCGTCGACTTCGTAGTCAACCTCGTTGAGGAGGGTCCGAGCAATCGAGGCGAATTGCCCGTAGAGCTTTGCGGTTTCTGAGGCAGGACCGGAAATAATCAGTGGCGTCCGTGCCTCGTCAATGAGAATTGAGTCAACTTCGTCGACAATGGCGAAATGGTGCCCTCGTTGCACCATGGCATCCTTGCTTCGAGCCATGTTGTCGCGGAGATAGTCGAAGCCAAGTTCAGTATTGGTTCCGTAGGTGATGTCGCAGGCATAGGCCTCACGCTTTGCCTCGGCATTAACAATGTCTGGTCCTACCCGACCGACGGTCAGTCCGAGGAACTGGTGAAGCCGCCCCATCCATTGACTGTCTCGTGTTGCAAGGTAGTCATTCACCGTGACGAGGTGGACACCTTTGCCGGCTAACGCGTTGAGGTAGACGGGAAGGGTCGAAACGAGGGTCTTTCCTTCACCAGTCTTCATTTCCGGGATCCACCCGAAGTGCAGGGCCATGCCACCCATGAGTTGAACATCGAAGGGACGTTGCCCAAGGACGCGCCATGCACCCTCTCGGACAACGGCATATGCCTCGACGAGGAGGTCGTCAAGCGTCTCTCCTTGTTCGAGGCGCTCACGAAATTCCGTGGTTTTGGCGCGCAGTTCTTCGTCAGACAACGCCTCCATTGCGGGCTCAAGGGCATTGATCAGCGGGACGATTTCCTGAAGACGACGGACCTTCTTGCCTTCACCGGCGCGCAGAACTTTTGAGAGAACACTCATGGTCCTCCAATCCTACCGGCTGGGTTTCAGAACGGGGATCGCTCAACCTGAAGATGGTTGCGTGCGGCTGACCTGGTCTTTGACCCCACACTCGCCTGCTGCAGGATTTCCCGGTTTCAGCATGGCTTGCACCACGACTGACGCCGAGTCCTCACGTCTCAAATCGGACCCGGACGGGTGCTCGATCTGGCAGGACTTACCTCTAAACCGCACCATGCTCAGCGACCAAAAGTCGCCTTACGTGGGTCGTTTCGCCTGCGACTGGCATCGACTTGCAACCACAGACCCGCACGCAACCGAGAAAAGTCTACGTCGGCTGCGTCAAAAGGTCTTCTCCGCCCCTGAGCACCGGTCGAGCGGTCAAGAGCAACGAAAGTCCACTAACCGCTGCTCCACCAAGGAGAACCCACCTCGAACCAAGAAGCGTTACCAGCACGCCTCCGATGCCAAAGCCAATGATCGATGCAGCTCCGAAAATGCCGCCGACAATCGCCATAACTCTCCCTCGAACCTCATCTCGTGTTCGTCGAGCCATGAGGATGCCAAATTGCACATTGGCAACTCCATTAGCAATGCCGGTTACGACGGCGCCGAGCGCGGCCTGCCAGATGGTCAAGGAACTCCCAACGATCAGGATTCCTGCTGCCATCGTTCCGCAGCAAAGCACGATGAGTTGGTCTGGGCCTTTCGCCAAAACAGTGTGATGGCGGGCGGTCAATGTCGCCGCCAACATGCCAATGCCAAAACAGGCAAAGAACACGCCATAAGCAAGAGCAGACCCATGGAGCACATCCATGATGAAGAAGATGTCCGAGACATCAACAACAGAAATCGCCGCAATGAAGACCGAGAGGAGGATCACGATCGAACGAAGCCCGCGATGGTGCCAAATGAACGTCACCCCCTTGAAGGTCTCGCCGCGGACTCGATCTTGACCTGCGCCTGAAGGGATTCGATCGACACGTAACAGCATCGCCACAACCACGAGCACGAAAAACGTCACCGCATCGCCTAAGAGCGGCACGTGAAAGCCCGCGTAGTAAACGAGCACCCCGCCAAGAAATGGTCCCATTGTCTGTGCTGCGGTCGTTAGCGACTGCTGAAGTCCAATTGCCGCTGGGAGTTCCGAATCGGAAACAAGGATTGGAACGAGAGCCCCCCACGCAGGATTGACGACCGCAGTGCCCGCCGCAAGTGCTGCGATCAAAGCAAGGAGCCACCACCCACTCACGAGGGCCAGCCCAATGCAGAGGAGACCTTGAACAACCAATGTCACGAAGAGAATTGGACGGGTTCGGACTCGATCAACCAGAAGTCCTGCCCACGGGGCCAGCAAGAGGAGCGGAAGGGTGCCGGCGAGCGCGATTGCGGCAAGACCAAAATGTCCGAGTTCGGCCTTGGCTCGAAACGCGAGCGTGATCAGCGCAACTTGATCACCGAGGATCGAAAGGCCCCTGCCAACGGCGATCGCCTTGATTGATGCTGGAAGCCGATCCACGGGGCAACAACGTACTCGCACCACCTGATTCATCGTTTCAGTTGATCACTGTGACGACCAGACAAAGCTCAGGCTACGTCCGTCGTTCAAGATTCGTTGTCAAGAAGTACGCCGAGCAAACCGTTCTTCCGAAGCCGTGACGCCAAGCCGCAACAAGAGAACCACTGCGGCAAAAGGCAGGAGCAGCACCTTGACACCGCTCGAATGTTTCGCCTGATAGCGAAAGGCTGACCGATGATGTGCGAGCAGCATTCTGTAGGGCTGACGCTTACGAGAGAGACCTTCAATGTGGGTCACCGTTGCGCGGTCAACAAAACCAACGCCAATCCCGAGATCATGTGCACGACGGCAAAGATCAAGGTCCTCGGCAAACATGAAGAACGCTTCGTCAAAGCCGCCGAGTGTTTCAAACACTGACCGACGGATGAGGAAGCAGGCACCCGACACCCAATCAACGCCCCATTGTTCATCCTTGCTCCACGCCGACTGGTAGCGCTTGGTGAACCCATTGGACGGCCATATTGGTGCCAAGAGCGCGTGTCCTGCAGCAATGATCATGTTGGGGAAGCGGCGAGCAGATGGGTACATTTCTCCGCTCGGATCAAGGATCATTGGTGCCGCAATCCCCCATTGCTCATGAACATCCAGTGCAGACACGAGCAGGTCAACTGCTTCGGCATGGACAACAAGGTCCGGGTTGCAAATGAGGAGAAACTCGGCCGAGCTCATCGCTGCTCCTCGGTTGACGCCCGCCCCAAATCCGAGATTGGTGCCTACTTCAAGAAGTTGAACTCGATCGACGAGCGAGCCGAGCTCTGATCGACTGGTTCCTTCCGGAGCATTGTCCACCACAGTGACCCCACACCCGTCATCGAGAAGTCCTTCGACGCAAGTGACGAGGTCTCGACCACTGTGAAAATCAACAATCACCGCGTCAACCCGATCGGCATTTGCCGACTGAGGAATACCGACCACTAGAAGTCCTTGGTAAACCGGAACTTCACCAGGGCTCGAAGTGCACCAATCCCGTCTTTCCACGTGATCTTCTTGCCTTCGTCAAATTCGCGTCCGGCATAACTGATTGGCACTTCATAGATCCGGTAGCCGCGACGGAGCACCTTTGCAGTGATTTCGGGTTCGAAGTCGAAACGATTTGAAACCACCGTGAGTCCTTCGAGGACGCGGCGGTCAAAGACTTTGTAGCAAGTCTCCATGTCCGACAGCGTCGATGCGTAGAGCACATTGGTCACGAGCGACAAGAGGCGATTGCCAAGCCAGTGCAAAGGAAGCATGTTCTTGCGTTGTCCGGTGAAGCGACTCCCATAAACAACCGATGCCTTCCCCTTCACAATTGGATCAATGAGCGAAGGCCAGTCATCAGGGTCGTACTCGAGGTCGGCATCTTGGATGATGACGAGGTCGCCTCGTGCATGCGCAAGCCCGGTCCGAAGCGCCGCTCCCTTGCCTTGATTCTTGTGGTGAGGGATGACGCGAACGGTCGAATCTTCAAGCGCCCGAAGGATCTTGCTCGTCCCGTCGCTCGATCCGTCATCAACCACGATGATTTCGAGGTCAAGGTCGAGGCTGACTTGCCGGACCCGTCGAAGAATCTCGGCGACCGTCGCCTGCTCATTGAAGACAGGCATGAGCACCGTGAGGCTCTTGTACTCCATTGGCGGCAACTTCGTCTCGGCCATCATGATCCTTCTTCGGCTTTCAACGATGAAAGGTAGTCGACCAACAAGGTGAGTCCTTCGCGGAGTGAGACTCGCGGGGCCCAGTTCAGCAGACTCGTCGCACGTGAGATGTCGGGACACCGGCGTGTTGGATCGTCTTGTGGAAGTGGTTCGAAGACCAGCTCCGAAGAAGACCCAGTGACCTCCAACACCTCGGATGCCAGTTCGAGCATGGTGCGTTCGTCAGGGTTCCCCAAATTGATTGGGCCAAGTTCTTTGGAATCTGCCATGGCAATCAGGCCTGCAACGAGGTCATCCACGTAACAGAGTGAGCGCGTCTGCAACCCATCTCCATAGATCGTGAGTGGCGAACCCTCCATTGCTTGCCGGACGAAATTCGAGACGACGCGCCCGTCGCCTGGATCAAGGCGAGGTCCATAGGTATTGAAGATGCGTACGATCCCAACGTCGACGCCCAACTTCGTTGCATAGGCCATCGTGAGCGCCTCACCAAAGCGCTTTGCTTCGTCGTAGACGCTCCGGGGCCCAACTGGATTGACGTTTCCCCAGTAAGTCTCTGGCTGGGGATGGACTGTTGGATCTCCATACACTTCGGAGGTTGAGGCTTGGAGGAATCGTGCGCCATTGTTGCGAGCAAGTTCGAGCAATCTCCTCGTTCCTTCACTGCCAACGGCGAGCGTTTCGAGCGGGAACTCAAGATAGAACGGCGGAGATGCCGGCGACGCCAGGTTGCAGACGAGATCAACCTTGCCGTTGACATCGACGCCTTGAGCGACATCGCATATCTGGACCTCATGACCTGCCTCGATTAACGCGGTCACATTCGAGAGATTGCCAGACGAAAGATCATCGAGGATGACGACCTGATCCCCCCGCGCAGCTAGCGCATCTGCAAGGTGTGAGCCGAGAAATCCGGCCCCACCGGCAACTACGACCCTCATGGGCGACCGATGCCGAGGTACTGAATGCCGAGTTTGCGAATTGCGGTTGGGTCGAGCAAGTTCCGTGCGTCAACAATGGTTGGGTTCTTGAGGAGATCACGAACTTTGGTGAAATCAAGCCAACGGAACTCTCGCCATTCAGTGAGGAGCGCCACCGCATCTGCGCCGTCAACGGCGCCGTAGGCATCGCCACAAAGATCAATCCCGCTGAGGTCAGGAGCGTCGTCGCCCGGCTTCACTGTTGGATCAAAGGCGCGAAGCAGTGCACCTCGGGCCTGTAGGCGATGAGCAATATCAATTGCAGGAGAACACCTGCGGTCATCAGTATTTGCCTTGAAGGTCAAACCCCAAAGAGCAATCCTTCGCCCCTCAAGCCCATCGGCCGCCCGGGCAATCTTGTCAACCACGCGCTGAATCTGGGCTTCATTGGTTTCGACAGCCCCACGCAACAGTGAGAAGTCATACCCGTGATCTGAGGCAATGGAGATAAGTGCAGCGGTGTCCTTTGGAAGACACGAACCTCCCCATCCAGGACCAGGATTCATAAATTCGAACCCGATTCGCTTGTCGTAGCCAAGTCCAAGCGTGAGGTCGCGAACATCGGCCCCAACTGCTTCACAGAGCCCAGCGATTGCATTGATGAAGCTGAGTTTGGTTGCGAGGAATGCATTTGAGGCGTATTTGATGGTTTCGGCGGTCGCGGTATCGGTGATAACGACTGCCGCTCTGGTCGCAGAGAAGAGGTCACCTACCGTCGTTGCAGCTGCCGGGTTGTCGGCACCAATGACAATTCGATCTGGGTGAAGGCTGTCATCAACTGCCGTGCCCTCCCGCAAGAACTCAGGGTTGGAAACCACAAAGACGTCAGGGCGACCAAGCGCCTCTTCGACCTTTCGTGCAGTACCAACTGGAACGGTCGACTTGTCGACCACAATGGCTCCGGGCTTCAGACTGGAAGTAATTTCCTCCGCCGCTGCAATGACATAAGAGAGGTCAGCGGCTCCGTCGTCTCCTTGTGGCGTTGGCACACAGAGGAAAATGACATCTGCGCCCTTGCTTGCTTCTGCGGCATTCGCCACGAAGGAGAGTCGTCGCGCTGCGACACCCTCACGGAGCATCTCTTCAAGCCCCTCTTCAACGATTGGCGACCGACCGGAGGTCAAAATTTCGAGTCGGACAGGGTCACGTTCGGCAAGAACGACGTGATGCCCAAAGTGGGCCAGCACTGCAGCCGTCGGCAATCCGACATACCCCGCACCAATAACGGTGACTCGGCGAGCCTGCCCTGGAGCTAACTCAGCTTTGAGTGATTTCGACAAGGCACGCTCCAATCAGGCTACGAGCAGCCTAACAAGGCGATCGAGAGATTCTTCCCACTTTGGCAGTGGGCCAACACCTGCTGCGGTGAGTGCCTCCCCATCAAGAACCGAGTACATCGGTCGACTCGCGGGTGGCGCTGGCAAGCGGTCAGCGGTTGCAATTGGGGTCACAAGATCAGGGTCGTACCCGGCCGTCGTAACGACTCTCCTTGCCAGTTCAAACCAAGTCGTAGGTCCAAAGTTGGTCGCGTGGAGGATCCCCCCGGTTGGCCGTTCAGAGAGACGGACGAGCGCCACTGCCAGATCAGCGGCAAGCGTCGGGCAACCGAACTGATCATTAACGAAGGTCATTGCAGTTCCCTCACTGGCGAGACGAAGGATCGTCTTCACGATGTTTGCACCGTGAAATCCAGCAACCCAACTGGTCCGGACAATGGTGGTTTCCTCACCACAGACCAACTCGCCAGCAAGCTTGGTTCGGCCGTAGACCGAAAGTGGATTTGGTTGATCCGTTGGCAGGTACGGGCGAGATCCAGAACCGTCGAAGACATAGTCGGTAGAGATCGCAAGCACTTTGGCATGAACCGCCCGAGCTGCCGCGACAATGTTCGCCGTCCCGTCTCGGTTCACGGCCATTGCCAGGTCGGGCTCACCTTCTGCCTTGTCAACGGCGGTGTAGGCAGCCCCGTGAATGATCAATTCAGGTTGGTAGGACGTTACGAACGCCATCGTGGCGTTGGCATCGGTCAACGAGAAGTCTTCCAAGTCGCACCCAAGAACCTCATGGGTCGAGACCAAGTGATCGCCAGCAAACACTTCCGAACCAGCTGCAGGAAGTCGGCCTCCAAAAGCATCGAGAAGGTCGGTCCCGAGTTGCCCCTTTGCACCAGTGATGAGGACTCGCATCTCTACAGCCTACCGTCGCCCATGATTGCGCTACTTGGCGGCTGGGCGAACATGGATGACATCGCCCACAGAAAATGGGATCTCAACACCGTCGATTTGAACAAGCAATGCGCCATCGTCGCCCACGCCAACGGCTTCGCCCTCTTTCGAACCATCATGCAAATGAATGGTGACGATCTGTCCAATGGTCGACAATGCCTCGCGGTACTCGGTCATCAACGAACGTCGACCGTCGACAGTGTTGAGTGCCGCTTGGCGGGGACCAAGTGCTTGAAGGAGTGCCTCCAAGAGAACGTCTCGATCAACGTCATGACCGGTGGAGGTTCGCAGCGACGTGGCATTCGCCTCCGGAGGACCATCGAAGGTCAGGTTGATGCCAATCCCGACCACAATCGCGAGAGTCCCGGGTGCGCCACCGGGAGCTGCCAGATGGGCTTCTGCAAGAATGCCGCCGAACTTCTTGCCTTGGAGAAGAACGTCATTTGGCCACTTCAACTCCGGGGCAACACCCGTTACTTCCGAAACCGCCGATCGAGCCGCCAGAGCCATCGCAATGGTTGCCAAGTGAAGGAGTTCGGAGGGAAGTGTTGGCCGGAGGAGTACGGAACACAGCAGCGACGCCTTTGGCGGTGCCTCCCATGAGCGATCTAAGCGACCTCGACCGGCTGTCTGAAAGTCGGCAACGAGCGTGAGTCCTGCAGGTGCGCCAGCATTCGCTCGCTCCCCAGCGAGGGTGTTGGTCGATGGAAGTGATGAAAATTGCTCAATTGTTGGATTCCAGCTGTCAGCCATGCCTAGAGGCTAGGTCCCTTGAGACCAAGAACCGCGTGAGGCGCCTCTGGTGGTCGTCTACCGTAAGAGGGATTGCTACGAAGGGAACGCTGCGGTGTTGAAGAAAGTATTGGTCGCCAACAGAGGTGAAATTGCGGTTCGGGTATTGCGGACCTGTCGTGAGATGGGAATCGCCACCGTTGCCGTCTACTCCGAACTTGATCGCGATGCCCTCCATGTCCGTTTGGCCGACGAGGCCTATGCGCTCGGCGGCCAAACACCTGCGGAGAGTTACCTCAACACCGAAGCAATCCTCGATGCCATTGAGAAGTCGGGGGCCGATGCGGTCCACCCTGGCTACGGATTCTTCTCAGAGAACACCGACTTTGCTCGGGCCATCACGGCTCGGGGCGTGACCTTCATCGGACCGCCGCCAGAGGCGATTGAAGTGATGGGCGACAAGATCAGTTCGAGAATCGCAGCAGAGGCAGCAGGGGTTTCGGGCGTTCCCGGTCGGTCTGAAGTGCTCCAGAGTTTCGAAGAAGTCATTGCCTTCGGACAGGAATTCGGATGGCCAGTTGCGATTAAGGCTGCCCACGGTGGTGGCGGTCGCGGCATGAAGGTGGTCCACAGCCCAGACGAGGCAGAAGCCGCACTCGAATCAGCAATGCGAGAGTCTCAGGCGTACTTTGGTCGAGACGAGTGCTACGTCGAGCGCTATCTCACCTGGCCACGCCACATTGAAATGCAAGTGCTCGCCGACACCCATGGCAACACCATCTGGCTTGGAGAGCGGGATTGTTCTTGCCAACGCCGCCACCAAAAACTGGTGGAAGAGTCCCCGGCTCCAAACTTCCCTGATGAAATTCGCCAGGCCATGGGCGCAGCGGCCGTCAAGGCAGCGAAGGCCTGTGGGTATGTCAATGCAGGAACCGTGGAATTTCTTTACCAAGATGGCGAGTTTTACTTCTTGGAAATGAATACTCGTCTTCAGGTCGAACACCCTGTGACGGAGCTCGTGACCGGCCTTGACCTCGTCGCTTGGCAACTTCGGATCGCCGCTGGTGAAGAGTTGACGATTCGCCAAGAAGACGTCCGACGGCTCGGCCACTCGATGGAAGTACGTATCAATGCCGAGGACCCGTCAGGCGGTCGGTTCACCCCAAGTCCAGGCACCCTGACCAAATTTGGTCAGTCTTCTGGTCCAGGCGTTCGCCTCGACGCAGGGTACGAAGAGGGCGACACCATCTCGCAGTTCTACGACAACCTCATTGGCAAGTTGATTGTTTGGGCTGAAGACCGAGAAGGCGCTCGACGTCGAATGCTTCGTGCACTCGGCGAGACCGTCATTGAAGGTGTCGCCACCACCATTCCAGCAGCACAGCGGATCCTCGAGCACAAAGACTTTGCAGCAGGTATCCACTCAACGAAGTGGGTCGAAGAGGTGCTCGACCTGACGGACCTCGTCGTCACCGTGAACCACGGAGAGTCAGACGACCAAGGACGAGTGCCGAACGCCGTCACTGCAGAAGTCAATGGTCAGCGGTTCGAGATGACGATTTACCTCCCTGAAGGCGCTCAAGTAGCGAGTGCAGCTCCAGGCACCAAGAAGCCCCGCAAGGAGCGTTCTGGAAGCGCAACCGTCGGCGTCGCCGGAGCCGTCACGGTCCCCATGCAGGGAACCATTGTGAAGGTGATGGTTGAAGCGGGCGATGCAGTTGAAGCCGGACAGACCATCTGCATCCTCGAGGCCATGAAGATGGAGAACCCAATCACTGCCGGCGCAGCAGGAACCGTGACCGAAGTAAAGGTCGCAGCTGGAGACAGCGTTGCCAATGGCGACATCGTCGCCATCATCGAATAATCATGAACGCCACCGAGGCCGCCGACGCAGCAATCCTTGCGGCGCGACCTCAGTTGGTTACGCTCAGTCGTGACGTCCACGCGCACCCTGAACTCAATTTCGAAGAATTCTTCAGCTCCAATCGGGTAGCCGAAGCACTCGAAGCCAGGGGCTTCACCGTTGAACGTGGTGCCTTTGGTCTCGAAACAGCCTTCAGGGCGACCTTCGGAACCGGTGACTTCGTCGTGGCGATCTGCGCCGAGTATGACGCGCTCCCCCACGTCGGGCATGCCTGTGGTCACAATGTGATTGCGAGTTCGTCCGTCGGCGCAGCCATTGGACTCGCGCAGGTCGCAGCAGACCTCGAGATGACCATCCTCGTTCTCGGGACGCCTGCAGAAGAGGGTGGCGGCGGCAAGATTCTGATGGCGGAACAAGGCGCCTTTGCTGACGCACATCTCGCAATGATGGTGCATCCTTGGTCGAGCGAGCGACTTGAGGCAACCTGCCTGGCGGTTGACCACTTTGACGTCACCTTCAGTGGCCACGAAGCGCATGCTTCAGGTGCTCCTTGGAAGGGAGTCAATGCTGCCGATGCAATGGTGATTGCCCAGGTTGCCATTGGCCTCTTGCGCCAGCAACTTCCTCCTGGTCACCAAGTCCATGGGATTGTGACCAATGGTGGTGCTGCACCGAATGTCATTCCGGGAACGGTGACTGGTCGATTCATGTGTCGAACGGGCCACCTCGATGAGCTCGCTGGACTGACTGAACGCGTTCGAGCGTGCTTTTCCGCCGGGGCGCTAGCGACCGGCGCAACCGTGTCGTTTGAAGAACTCTGCCCGATCTACTCACACATGGAGTCAGACCCAGAACTCCTCCAGTCCTACCGGCGGCATGCCGAAGCACTTGGGCGCCATTTCACCGAAGACGACGAAGGGCTTCCAAAGCCAACGCTCTCGACCGACATGGCGAACATCAGTCTCCTTGTTCCAACGATTCATCCACTGATGAAGATCGAAGCAGGAGGCGCGTCAAACCATCAGTTCGACTTTGCCGCTGCGTGCATCACTGAATCTGCCGACCTTGCCATTACCGATGCTGCTCGAGCAATGGCCGCAACCGCCATCGAAGTTGCGAGTACTCCAGCGTGGCGAGCGAAGCTTCTTGCCAAGCCGTAGGCAACGCATCAGGTAAGACTGTGCCCATGATCTTGGAGCACGCCTACCTCAATGTTCGTCCCGGCACTGAAGATGCCTTCCTCGAGGCACTTTCCGCAGCCAAGCAATTCATTGCTCGAACCGAAGGGTTCATTGGCATGGAGGTGTCGAGGTGCGTTGAGGAACCCTCAAACTTCCTGTTGCTCGTTGAGTGGGAAACCCTTGAGGCGCACACCGTTGGATTTCGTGAAGGCCCTGACTATGCACCTTGGCGCGCTGCACTCCATCATTTCTACGACCCCATGCCTGTGGTGCAGCACTTCGAGGTCGTTGAAGTCGCCTAGGGCTGGTAGACGCCGAACTCTTCACGCAACACATCGGCAACTTCACCAAGAGTCGCAAGACGACGAAGGGCTTCTTTCATCGGCACGAGAAGGTTCTGTGTGCCAGTTGCAGCGCTCTTAAGGTCGGCCAATGCAGCGTCAACACCAGCTTGGTCTCTCGAAGCTCGAACATTCTTGACCGCTGCAATCTGCGTCTTCTGCAGTTGGATATCAATCGGGAACACCTCAACTGGTTCGTTGACCGATTCGGTGAACTTATTCACGCCGACAACAATCTGGTCGCCTGAGTCAATCCCTCGAGCAACTGCATAGGCAGCGGCTTCAATTTCGTCCTGCATGTAGTGGGCCTCAATTGCCGCAACGGCTCCACCAAGCTCATCAATACGAGCAAGGTAGGTCCAAGCCGCCGCCTCAACCTCATTGGTGAGGGACTCGACGAAGTACGAACCAGCCAGAGGGTCGACCGTGTCAGCGACGCCGGACTCGTACCCGATCACTTGTTGCGTCCGAAGAGCGAGCTTTGCCGCGCGTTCGGTCGGGAGACCAAGTGCTTCATCGAAGCCATTGGTGTGAAGACTCTGGGTCCCACCAAGAACCGCCGAGAGTGCCTGAATTGCAACCCGAACAATGTTGTTCTCTGGCTGTTGCGCCGTAAGGGTTGACCCGCCAGTTTGGGTGTGGAATCTGAGAGTCTTGCTCCGCTCATCCTTCGCGCCAAACCGCTCGGTCATGATCTTCGCCCACATCCTTCGAGCAGCACGGTACTTCGCAACTTCTTCGAAGAGATTGTTGTGCGCGTTCCAGAAGAACGACAACCGCGGCGCAAACGCATCAACGTCGAGACCGGCCGCCTGAGCCGCTTCGACGTAGGCAATTCCGTTGGCAAGGGTGAACGCAATCTCTTGGACTGCCGTCGAACCAGCCTCACGAATGTGATAGCCGGAAATGGAAATCGTGTTCCAGCTGGGAAGGTGCTCTGCGCAGTAGGCAAAGGTGTCGACAATGAGCCGCATTGATTGGCGGGGTGGATAGATGTAGGTTCCGCGAGCGACGTATTCCTTCAAGATGTCGTTCTGAATCGTTCCGCGAATCTTTGGACCTGGCACGCCTTGCTCTTCCGCAATGAGCTGGTACATGAGGAGGAGCGTCGAGGCCGTCGAGTTGATCGTCATCGACGTCGTCACCGTGTCGAGCGGGAGACCACCGAGAAGAATTCGCATGTCCTCCAAGGAGTCGATCGCCACACCAACCTTGCCGACTTCACCTTCGGCGCGTGGATGGTCGGAGTCGTAACCCATTTGCGTTGGGAGATCGAAGGCGCAACTGAGGCCCGTCTGTCCCGCACCGAGCAAGAACTTGAAGCGCTCATTGGTTGACGCTGCCGTGCCAAAACCTGCGTATTGGCGCATGGTCCAGAGGCGCTGGCGGTACATCTCCTGGTGCACACCACGCGTATAGGGGAAGGATCCGGGGCTGCCAAGGGCTGTTTCGGGATCAAAGTTGGCGAGATCCTCCGCGGTGTACAGCTGATTTACCACGAGGTCGGAACTCGTACGACGAGATTGGGGCTGGTCGGTCACGAATACAGGATAGGTCGGGAGTGCAGGGGGTCCGCCTCCCTTCGTCACCAGAGGGGCCGAGGACTAGCCTCAGTTCTATGGAGAATGAAGTTGGTGGCGCTCAACGTCCCGAAGGCGACTCCGCCCGACGACACCTCGTTGCCGCCCGAGGAATGGCAAACCGCGGTGCCACGGTTGACCCAACGACTCGGCTGAAGTTCATTCGAAGAGCGCTGACCTACCTCCTCAATCCAATTCTGAGCCGACAACACCTCGTCAATCAGGAGCTGATCACCGCCCAGGAAATTGCCATTGGAGACGCGCTTGCCATGGGAAGCGACCTTCGAGCTGACCAGAGAGCTGAGCTGAGAGCCACCGAGAACCAACTTCGAGAAGCTTTGCAACGGCTTGACCGAAAATACTTATCGACACTCGCAGATGCTTCCGCCTTTGCAACAACGAACGAAGTTGCCCTCTCGCTCGACAACGAGTTGGTGCTGACCACTCCTCAAGGTCCGCCACTTCAAGCACCGCGAAGCGGCAAGGGCCTCTCGGTCACTGTTCATGGCGACTGGCAAGCGTTTAATGGCCTCGCTGCAGCTGCACGCCGTCTCGTCGTTGATCTCGTGAGCGCTGGCGTTGATGTTTCGGTCGCTGATTTCGACTCAGGTGCAACTCGGGCTGGAGCATTTGTTGACGATCCAATCGCGGGTCTCAATCGATCAACCGACAACACCATCCATCTTTGGGCAGTCAACGTGAACGAATTTGGTCGCGTCAGTCATGACGAGCTTCATCCAACCAATCGACGGCGGTACAACATCGCTACTTGGTACTGGGAAATGGAAGACGTTCCCGCTCGCTTTGCCGAAACGGCTCGCCGACCCGATGAACTTTGGGCACCGAGTCCATTGGTCCGTTCGGCATTTCTCGGCTCGACCAATGCACCAATTGTGCTGGTCCATCCTTCAATTCGACCCATGGTGCAAGCCAGTACTCGGGAACAAGTGTTGAGCGACCTCGGAATTTCAACGACCAAGCTCGTCGTGCTCGTGAGCTTCGATGCTCGTTCGGTCGCTAATCGCAAGAATCCACTTGGCTCCATTGAGGCATTTCGTCGCGCCTTCGGTGCCAACGCGGCAGAAGCAGTGCTCGTGGTGAAGGCGCACTCGCTGTCTGACCATGATGCCTACGCCAGCAGGCTTCGATCGGAACTCGCAAGCATCAATGGCGTCCTCATTGAGGAAGCGATCACTGATCAGGCATTCACCGACCTCTTGGCGGCGGCCGATGTCTATCTGTCCCTCCACCGGTGCGAGGGATTCGGGCTCGGCATGGCCGAAGCGATGCTGCTCGGCAAACCAGTTGTCGCCACGGGGTTCTCGGGAAACCGAGCCTTCATGAACCTTGGCAATAGTTGTCTCGTTGGCTACACCGTTCGTCCATTGGACGCTGCGGATCTCGCGCTTCATCCCGACCAGACCGATGCCTACGATCTCGGATCGCTTTGGGCGGAGCCCGATCTTGACCAAGCGGCCTCGTGGCTTCTCCTGCTCCAGACCGACGAAACTCTGCGGGTAGGAATTGGTAAACGTGCCCGCCTAAGCGCAGCTCAGACTTTTGATCCCGCTCGGACCAGCCAAGTCATGGTGAACAGACTCTGGGAACTCCATGACCAACTGAACCCTTGACCCACTAGGGGCAATGGTTAGGCAGTGTGGGGCATGCAGAGATCGTCGTATTCCGCGATGACAATTGGCAACGCGTTCTCGCCACATGCCGGACACTCAGGATCGCGACGAACCTTGAACGTCCTGAAGGACTCTTCAAGTGCATCAAAGGCGAGTAGTCGACCAATGAGTGGGTCGCCAAGCTTCAAGATCATCTTGATTGCCTCAAGCGCCTGAATCGACCCAACAATTCCTGGAAGAACTCCCAGCACGCCAGCTTCGGCACATGATGGTGCCAATTCGGCGGGAGGCGGCTCAGGGATGAGGCATCGGTAGCAAGGGCCGTTGTAGGGATCAAAGACCGTTACCTGGCCTTCGAAGCGGAAGATCGAGCCGTGGACCACCGGGATCTTCTTGAGCAAAGCCGCATCGTTGACGAGGTACCGAGTTGGAAAGTTGTCCGTTCCATCAACAATGACGTCGTAGCCGTCAATGATGTCCAAGATGTTGTCAGCACCGAGGCGGGTGTCGTAGGTCGTGACCTCAAGATCGGGATTGATCGAGGTGAGCGCCACCTTGGCCGAGTCCACCTTGCGCATGCCAACGCGGTCGAGGTTGTGAAGAATCTGTCGTTGCAAATTAGATTCGTCGACGACATCCATATCAATGATGCCAATGTGGCCAACACCAGCAGCAGCCAGATAGAGCGCCGAGGGTGAACCAAGACCCCCGGCACCGAGCATCAGCACCTTGGCGTCAAGCAACTGTTGCTGACCTTTTTCACCTACTTCAGGCAGGAGGAGGTGACGCTGGTAGCGATTGCGCTGCGCTGGCGTCAGCGTGCGGGGAGTAGTCCAAGGAAGACCACTGTCCTTCCACTTATTGAAGCCACCAATGACCGAGGTCACATCGCTGTAGCCAAGATCTTGCAGGGTCTTTGCGGCGAAGGCAGACCGGACTCCACCTGCGCAGTAGACGACGACCGGCGCAGTCTTGTTCGGCAGCTTCCCTTCAACTTGGAATTCCAGGTGACCTCGTGGGAGATGAATCGCACCGGGCACGGCACCTTGTTCATACTCGTCGGGTTCGCGCACATCGAGAAACGCAACCGTCCCGACGAGGTCTGCCACGTCGGCAGGCTCCGCTTCGACGATTTCCGACTTTGCTGCATTTAAGAGGTCACGGGGGGTGGACATCAAGGCTCCTCCACTGGGTTCGTTAAAACCCTACCAGTTAGGTCAACAATCCGATCCGCGTCTAGAACCACAGTGTGGATCTGCACGAAGTCCTCTCAAAGCGACGTATGTGCCGGAGCTTCTCGACGACACCGCTCGATCATGACCTCGTCATGGCGCTCACTGATGACGCCCTTAGAGCCCCGTCTGCCGGGAACAGCCAGGGCGTCGCTGTTCTTGTCCTCGAAGACGATGCACACCGAACCGCGTACTGGATGGCATCGACCGATGCGGCATGGCGGGAGCAGAGCAAGCGCTACCAAGCAATGTCACGAGCACCGGTCATCGTGCTCGTTCTGTGTTCGCCTTCGATGTACGTCAATCGCTACGCAGCTCCAGACAAAGCGTCTTCAGGTCTTGGAGAGTCAGACGAAGTCTGGCCGGTTCCCTATTGGCATGGTGATGCTGCGTTTGCCACGATGGCGCTCCTTCTCGGAGCAGCGTCAGAAGAACTTGGGGCTGCGTTTCTCGGAACCTTTCGGAACGAGGAAAACATTCTCAAAGCCTTTGAGGTTCCCGATACTTGGCGGCTCTTCGGCACGGTGCTGCTGGGCCACCCTGACGGCGATGACCACCCTTCGGCTTCGCTCCAACGGACTCGGTCGCGAGCAGACCGAGTACACCTCGGAACGTTTCACGACCGTCCTGGAACTAGCGAAGTTGACGAAGGTAACGAAGCAGGGTTCGGAGACTGAAGGCCGTTCCTCCGCGCGTCTGGTAGCCGCTGTCCGACTCAGAACGACCTGGACCAGCAATGTCCAAGTGCGCCCACGTGGTTGATCCAACGAACTCTTCTAAGAACAACGCCGCAGAGATCGATCCAGCCACGCCGGTCTTGCCAATGTTCTTCATGTCCGCGATTTCGGAATCGATGTGACTTCGAAATTGCGGAGGAAGCGGCATTGGCCAATTGTGCTCACCCTCTAGTGCTCCAGCGTCAAACAATGCCGTTGAGAGTGCAGGGTCATTGGCGTAGGCAGCGGCGATATCTCCAAGTGCAACTACCTGAGCGCCAGTGAGCGTGGCCACGTCAATCATCGTCGTGGGCTCGAGTTCGGCTCCGAGGCAGAGGGCGTCCGCCAAGATGATTCGTCCTTCGGCGTCGGTGTTCAAAATCTCCATGGTCTTGCCATTGCGGGCAGTCAAAACATCGCCTGGACGAATTGCCGTTCCTGAAGGCATGTTCTCGGTCATTGGAGCAATGGCGGTCACCTTGACCTTGACCCCAAGTGCCTCGCAGGCAGACAAGGCGGCCAAGACAACCGCCGCTCCTGACATGTCGGTCTTCATCGTCATCATTCCCGCACCGGTCTTGAGCGAGAGGCCACCCGAGTCAAAGGTCACGCCTTTGCCAACGAGGACAACGTGACGAGTCTTCGCCGTGGCTTTCGCCGGCGTGTAGGTGCCACGAACAAGGCGAGGAGGTTCGGCCGATCCTTGAGCAACACCGAGAAGGCCACCGAGTCGTTCTTTCTCGATTCGGGCCTTCTCCCAAACTTCGACCTTCGTCAAGGGTCCACTGGTCTTCAGGCGAGCCGCAGAACGCTTGGCCATCTCCGTTGGTGAAAGGTGCCCTGGCGGCTCATTGATCAAGTCCTTGGCGAATTCCACGGCCGCAGCAATGACTCGCGCTGCCTCAACGGAGCGTTCGAGACCTGTTCGACTTGACGAAGCAACGGTGAGTGACCCGATGCTTCGCTCTGGAGATGATCGGTGGGTATTGAACTTGTAGGTCGCAAGAAGCGCCCCCGTGGCTGCTGCCTCTTGTGCCGATGCGTCGCCACCAGGCACGACGAGTGCAAGTGAGGCGCCTGCAGACGTCGAACGAGTGGCCGAAGCGCCAAAGCGTCTCCATCCCTCGGCGTCACCACTGCCAACGCCAATCAGCAGCAGCGTTGCACCTTCGAAGGATCTGATCGCAAACACCGATCCAGGAGCTGCCGAAAATGACGCTGTCGTTGCCCAAGCCGCGTCGACAGCAGTCGGAACCTCGATTCCGGCAATCGTAGGAAGTACCCCGGCGGCAAATCCGATTGCTGGTGTCGCAAGAACTGGGATGGCGAGGACATCTACCTTCTCAAGTTCCGTCAACTTTGCTACAGCTACTGGCACGGACATTGGGCTCCTCTCGAAAGGTGGCACTGCGAACTTCTTCGAACTCGATCAGGTTGTTGGTCCAACCGAACGAGTCCGAAGGAGATGATCTCCATCTTGCCAGCGTGCAAGGGTCCATGCGAGATCAGAGAGTCGATTGAGATAGGCGCGAACGAGGCCGCTCTCCCCTTCGAGGCTCACGGCGGTGCGCTCCGCCCGCCGGACGACCGTCCTGCACACGTCGAGTGTGGCGGAAAGGCGATTGCCTCCAGGAACAACAAACTCCTTCAGTGGTTCAAAGCGTGCCGTGTAGGTGTCAATGTGGCCTTCGAGCCGCTCGACCATCGCCTCAGAAACCTTCGTTGCCCCGTCGACTAATTTGCTCCGATTTTCGGCATCGGTTGCCACTTCAGCCATCAGCACCCACAGATCACGCTCCACTTCAATGAGCAAGAGATCAAGCTCGGAACCTTCGCCGGTTTCTGCTCGGGCAAGTCCAAGAAATGCCTGCGCCTCATCAACAGCGCCGAGGACTTCAATAGCTGCGTCGTTCTTCGCAACTCGACCTCCATAGAGGAGTCCCGTTGTTCCGTCATCGCCTTTTCGAGTGTAAATCTTCACGTAACCAACCTACCGGTGGCGTCGAGGGACTATTCGCCCAAATGTTTAAGCACCGGTGGGTGACTTGTAGCCTGAGATGACCATGCCGCGCAGCCCGTTCCTTGCTCAACGCCTCTCCATTGATGATTCCCCCTACCTCGCAGCGTTGCGGGAACGAGTCCTCATTTTTGATGGTGCCGTTGGCACCAACTTGCAGTTGCTTGACCTGAGCGCGGAGGACTTTGGTGGTGAGCACTTGGCTGGGTGCAATGAACATCTCGTCAAGACTCGACCCGACGTCATCACGACCCTCCACGAGCAGTTCTTGGACGTTGGTTGCGATGTCATTGAAACCAACACCTTCGGTTCGTTCTCGCTCGTACTGGCCGAATACGACCTTGCTGATCAGGCAGCCTCGCTGACAAGGACCGCTACTGACCTCGCTCGAGCCGCAGCATCATCATTCTCAACAGCAACGAAGCCCCGATTTGTCGCAGGGTCAATGGGGCCAGGCACAAAGTTCCCGACACTTGGACAGATTGCATACGTTGATCTCCGAGCAAGCTACGTCGAGCAAGCCATCGCACTCCTTGAAGGCGGCTCAGACCTCTTCCTCGTCGAAACCATGTTCGACCTGCTTGGCGCCAAGGCTGCGATTAATGCCTGCAAGATCGCAATGGAAGAAGTTGGTCGCCGAATCCCGATCCAAGTCCAGGTCACCATTGAACTGACTGGTCGCATGCTTCCAGGAACAGAAATCGGCGCGGCGCTGACGGCGATCGAAGCCATGGGTGTTGACGTCATCGGCCTCAACTGCGCAACTGGTCCGCAGGAGATGGGAGAACCGCTTCGCTATCTTGCCGAGCACTCACGCCTCCCGATTTCTTGCCTTCCGAATGCCGGTCTCCCTTCGGTCGTCAATGGCGCCATGCACTACGACCTGACGCCTGACCAACTCGCTGAGTATCACCATCAATTCATAACTGAACTCGGTGTTTCTGCCGTTGGGGGTTGCTGCGGCACCACGCCAGCGCATCTTGCTGCGGTCGTGGCTCGATGTGGAGGAAGTACGCCACTGCAACGTTCCATTGACCATGAGCCTGCACTGGCATCGATTTACACGTCGGTTCCATTCGTCCAAGACAGTTCATTCCTCATTGTCGGTGAGCGGACGAACGCCAATGGCTCGAAGAAGTTTCGAGAGGCAATGCTCGACGGCGACTGGGACACGACGACCGCAATGGCGAAGAGCCAAGTCGGCGAGGGCTCTCACGTCATTGACGTCTGCGTCGACTACACCGGAGCCGACGGCGTAGCCGACATGGAAGCCGTTGTCAGCCGATTGGCGACCCAGGCAACGGTTCCAATCATGGTCGACACCACCGAAGCGCCAGTCGCAGCGACGGCACTCCGCTGGCTCGGCGGCAGAGCAATCCTCAACTCCGTCAACCTTGAGGAAGGGAGCGGCGACGGGACGAGATTGCAGTCCTTTCTGCTGCTCGCCAGAGAATTTGGTGCCGCCGTTGTTGCCACGTGCATTGATGAGGAAGGTCAAGCTCGAACCGCCGAGTGGAAGCTCCGTTCGGCCCAGGCAATCTACGAGCTTGCCGTCAACGAGTACGGCCTTGCCCCAGAAGACTTGGTCTTTGACGCACTCGCTCTCCCCCTTTCCACGGGCATGGAAGAGTCCCGACGCGATGGCATTGAAACCATCGAGGGGATTCGCGCCATCAAGGCGGCGCTTCCTGGAGTGTCGACCATTTTGGGTCTCTCGAATGTCAGTTTCGGGCTGAATCCTGCAGCCCGTCAGGTCCTCAATTCGGTATTCCTCCATGAGTGCGTCCAAGCGGGGCTCGATGCAGCGATTGTTCACGCCTCAAAGATTGTGCCGCTCTCGAAAATTGACGAAGAGGCTCGAACCGTGTGTCTCGACCTCATCTATGACCGCCGCAGCGAAGGCTATGACCCGCTTGCTCGCTTGCTCCAATTGTTCGAAGGCAAGACGGTGGCAAAGGCCGCTTCCACCTTGAATCTCGATGGTCCGGTCGATGAGCGACTGGCCCAGCGAATCATTGATGGCAACCGTGTTGGCCTTGAGGAAGATCTCGAACTCGCAATTCTCGAAGGATTCGCTCCCTTGACGATTGTGAACGACGTGCTGCTTGAAGGCATGAAGGTCGTTGGCGAACGCTTTGCCTCCGGCGAGATGCAACTTCCCTTTGTGTTGTCCTCCGCAGAGACCATGAAGCAAGCGGTCTCCTACCTCGAACCAAAGATGGAGAAGGCCGACCAAGGTGGCAAGGGCACGCTGGTGTTGGCGACCGTCAAAGGTGACGTCCACGACATTGGCAAGAACTTGGTGGACATCATCTTCACCAACAATGGCTATGAGGTCATCAACCTCGGCATCAAGGTTGGTGTGGCAGAGATGCTCCAAGCAGTTGAAGAGCATCAAGCTGACGCTCTTGGCATGTCCGGCCTCTTGGTGAAGTCGACGCTCATCATGAAGGAGAACTTGGACGAGATGAACAAGCGAGGGCTTGCTCATGTCCCCGTGTTGCTCGGTGGTGCCGCACTCACGAGGACCTACGTCGAGCGCGACCTTAGAACGCTCTATGAAGGAAGGGTCTTCTATGGTCGAGATGCCTTCGAGGGCTTGCGCGTCATGGATCAACTGCAAGCAATGAAGAAGTCCGGCAATGACGATCCCCTTTTCGGCCGCGAGATCTCAGAGAAGAACGTCAACCGCAGATTCCGGACCGGAGAAGAGGCAACTGAAGGTCTCCCCGATCGCGCCCCGAGTGTTGTTGCCGACAATCCCCTCTTTCCTCCACCATTTTTGGGGAGCCGAGTGGCGAAGGGTATCGCGCTTGACGAAATCGCCAGTTATCTCAACCTCACTGCACTGTTCCGAAATCAATGGGGTTTTCGACCAGAAGGTGACGAGGATGACGCTGCGTTCAAGGTGCGCGTCTCCGCACTCCTTCGAGAAGAGTTCGCCAAGGCAAAGGCACAAGATCTGCTGATTCCCCAAGTTGCCTATGGCCACTTCCCCGCAAACGCCGATGGTCAGGACTTAATTATTTGGACCGACGACACTCGTTCGAAGGAACAAACGCGTTTCCACTTCCCCCGCCAAGGTGCCGATCCTCACCTTTGTATCGCTGACTTCTTCCGATCAACAGCAAGCGGCGACGCCGACTACGCATCATTCATGGTGGTGACGATGGGGAGTCGAGTCTCCGAGCGGGCAAAGGAACTGTTCGACGAGAACAAGTATCAGGAGTATCTCTTCCTTCACGGGCTCGGTGTGGAGATGGCCGAAGCGCTCGCAGAGTTCTGGCACCACCGCATCCGAGAAGAATTGGGATTTGTTGAAGAAGATGGTCCGACGCTCACCGGACTCTTCCGTCAGCAATATCGAGGTGGTCGCTACTCATGGGGCTACCCGGCGTGCCCGAACTTGGAAGATAACGCCAAGGTGGTCGAACTTCTTGAAGCATCACGAATCGGCGTTGAGGTGTCTGATGGCTTCCAGCTTCACCCTGAACAAACAACGGACGCCATCATTTGCCATCACCCGCAGTCGAAGTACTTCATCGCCTAACGGCAATGCTGTCTGAGGCTCAGCTCATGAGATTCCTCAGACCTCACGATTCTTGACTTCTCTGTCAGCCTGAGGATGTTCCCCGCCGGTTCGGTCGTTTGCCAGTAATGAGCGATCTTTTGTACTGACGAACGGTCATGCCGCCGGCATCAAGACGCTCGCGACGTCGAACTGCCTCATCCCGCCAAATTGGATGGTGATACCACTCATACGCAGTCGATCCACCAAGCGGAACCAGAACCACATGGCACGAAGCCGCCTCGCAATCATGGTCATCACAGACAAGATGCGTGCATCGACGATGATCATGTGGTTCATCGACGCAGCGATGACCATCATGCCAACGCCCGCCAACAGCTATTCCGAAAAGGAGATATCGGAGCTCTTCGGTCAACCGACCGAGCAATGAACGATGGATGATCGGTGGAGCCACCATTCGCGTTAAGGGGCGACGAAGTTCGTCACCAGCGTTCCTATGCCTTCAATGGTGCTGGTCAGCTGCTTCCCGGGCTTCAAATAGCGCGGTGGCGTCAGCGCGAAGCCGGCACCCGCGGGGGTCCCAGTGAAGAGCACATCGCCACACTTGAGCGCAAGGTGCTTCGTCACATCAACAAGCAATGGAACAACGCCTCGGAGCATCTTCGACGTCCGACTGTGCTGCACGATGACGCCATCAATCGCGCAAGAAAGTTCAAGGTCATCTCGGTTGGAGAGTTCATCGGGGGTCACAATCCAAGGACCGATCGGACCAAACCCCGGAGAGGACTTTCCTAAGGAGAATTGACGCCCTGCAGCGAACTGCACCACTCGATCCGAGAGATCTTGACCAATCGTCACTCCTGCAACGGCATCCCAGGCTTCATCGGCGGTGAGCTGAAAGGCATCTCTCCCCATCACAATGACGAGTTCCACTTCCCAGTCAACCGTGGCGGAGGGAAGCGTGACCAGTTCATTGGGGCCAGCAAGCGAGGTCGGGAACTTGGCAAACGTCACTGGCTCGGCTGCGAGTTCAATATCCATTTCGGCTGCATGATCGGCGTAGTTCACTCCAATGGCCATTGACTGCGGAGGTGCAGGAACAGGAAGGGTCAACTCTTCCATGGCAAAGACTCGACCAAGGGGCTTTTCCTGCTCGATGAACGCCTTGACCTCAGGAAGTCGCCGAATGGTCTCCATTGGATCAGCGCTCAGACGCCCGCCCGATGCCTCCTCAAGGTCAATCGCTAGGTCCCCAACGAGGACATGGGCGCGATGGTTGAGGGCGGCGAAGCGCATTAGCGGGTCTCCTTGAGGACGACGGGAACACTCAGGGTAGTCCCCTCTCGGACCCTGCTCGCAGCGACGCCGGCGTGATAACTCGAGCGGGTCAACGGCGAAGCCTCGACGTGCTCAAGACCCGCATCCATGCCCACAGCCTTGAGGTCATCAAATTCCTCCGGAGACCAGTAACGACTCACCGGAAGGTGTTGGGCCGTTGGTCGAAGATATTGACCAATCGTGACAATCGAGACACCAACTGCCGCCAAATCCGTCAAGGCAAGAGCGACTTCTTCTTGCGTCTCACCAAGTCCAACCATGATGCCGGACTTCGTCACGAGGCCTCGAAGCTTTGCTGCTGCTAACACCGCAAGGCTGCGCGCGTACCCCGCAGAAGGCCGAACGGCACGTTGAAGGCGTGCCACCGTTTCAACATTGTGGTTGAGCACCTCGGGATGTTCGTCAAAAATGCGGCGAAGCGAAGGGGGATCTCCCTTGCAGTCGGAAATCAACACTTCAACCGACGTCGAAGGCGATGCCTGCCTGATTGCTCGAATGGTCGCAGCGATGCCTTCAGCTCCACCATCGTCCAGGTCATCTCTTGCAACGCAGGTGACGACTGCATGAGCAAGGCCGAGTTCAATCACCGCAGTAGCAACACGGGAAGGCTCACTCGGATCGAGGGGGGCGGGCTTCGCCGTGCCAACTTGGCAGAAACCACACCGCCTTGTGCAGTCAACGCCATTCACCATGAAGGTCGCTGTTCCTTCAGACCAACACTCAGAGAGATTTGGGCAACCAGCTTCTTCACAGACGGTAATGAGTCGCCCAGCTTGGACGGCCGAACGGGTCGTGCCCACCTCGGTGCCAAGTCGGACCATCGACCGCAACCACTCTGGCTTCCGCTGTCGCACTGACAGTGCCTCACCGAGCGGAACGCCTGCTTGCGTCAGTCGCTTCAGCTGCGCCGACAAGTCGCCGCTAATTCCGCTTGCCCCCTCAACAACGGACGCCGAACGTACCTCGAGACCATTTGCGAGAGCGTTTGCCAATGCCTCACCAAGCAGCTGAGCAACATCTCGAATCGATGCTTCACTGCCGAGAGCTCGCAGCGACGTCACCGGACGTTCGAGACCGCACGGGACAATTGACCCGAATCGGGAGAGGTCGCAATCGACGTTGAGCGAAACGCCATGCATTGATCGCCGTCGGCCAGACGAATTGCGCACTGACCGGATGCCAACTGCACCAATCTTCGCCGGGTTGGGACCATCAATGCCTACCCAGATGCCTGGAAACCCCTCGAGGGAGCCAATCTCTCCGACGTCCTGTGATGACGAGAGCAGCTTGCGTATGACTGACGCGACCGTCGCTTCAAGAAGGTGGACGTGGTTGGGAGCCGCTCCTGGGTCGTTGCCCAGATCGACGATTGGATAACAGACGACCTGGCCCGGACCGTGCCAGGTGACGTCACCTCCGCGATCAGTTTTGACGACCTGGGTGTGTTCATCAAGGACGTGACGAGGGTCACCGCTGCGACCAATCGTGATGACCTCGGGATGCTCAAGAACGAGTACGTAGGGATTCCTCGCGTGCTCGACGAGTCCGCGTTGCAGTTCGACGGCTTCCTCGTAGCCAACCCGCCCGAGGAATCGAAGTTCGAGAAGATTCGACTCAGTGGACATGAAGGCCGCGACCAGTAAGCGCTAGGAGAGTCTCGCCATAGGTCTCCGACAGCGAAGGATGAGGCGCCAAGAAGGTATCGAGGTCGTTCACGTTAAGGCCGAGATTGACGGCGAGCGACGGACCGCTCAATTGCTCGGTCGCCCAAGGGCCAACGAGATGCACGCCGAGGACTCGACCTGCTCGACCGTCTTCGTTGGTTGTGCAGATGACCTTGGCAAAGCCCTCGGACTCTCCCATGATTTGCGCTCGGCTGTTCCCACCAATCGGGTCCTTCTTGACCGTGACCGAAATGCCTCGATCTTGAGCCTGGGCCTCGGTGAGCCCAAGGTAGGCAATCTCAGGATGACAGTAGATGGCCCAAGGAATGGCGTCATAGTTAACCGGCGGCAAGGGTGTGCCAGCAAGCGAACCAACTGCCACGAGGGCCTCGGCAAATCCAACGTGTGCCAACTGCGGACGGCCGGCTACGACATCGCCAACCGCGTAGACACCCGGCAGCGACGTCCGCTGTTGGTCATCAACAATGATCGCCCCCTGGTCATCCATTTCGAGCTCTGTTGTTGGTCCAAAGAGTTCCGTCGTGAGCGGTGCCCTGCCGACCGAGACCACGACGAGATCAACATGCACCGTTGACCCGTCGCCAAGTTTCAGAATCGTTTCCCCGTTGGTGCCTCGTTCGTGACCAGCAACCATGGAATCCACGCGAACGGTAATGCCGCGCTTCGTGAAGGAGCGGGTGATCAAGCGACTGACATCAACATCGCAGCCTGCGAGAAGGCGCGGCAGTCCTTCAAAGATCGTGACCGTCGCACCAAGATCAGCAAGCAGCGACGCAAACTCACAACCAATTGCGCCACCACCAACAATGGCAACTCGAGCGGGAATCTCCTTCAGGTTGAGAAACCCATCACTATTCACAATGTGCACGTCATCAACAGGGAGTGCAGCAAGGGACCTCGGCGTGCTTCCTGGAGCCAGGATGACGGACGCTGAGGAAAGTTGGCGCGTGCCATTGGTGGACGTCACTTCGACGAAGCCCGGTCCGAGGAGCCTCCCGTGGCCTTCAATGATGGCTACCTTGCGCGTTCGGAGCAACTTCGCGAGTCCCGTCGCGATCCCGTCAACGAGCGAGCACTTCGCCAGTTGCGTGGTCTCGAACTCAATCGAGACATCGGTCACCTTGATGCCAAATCGAGCCGCATCGCCAATGCTTCGAACGACCGACGCGGCTTCTAGAAAGTGTTTGGCCGGAATACACCCTCGGTGAAGACAGGTGCCGCCAAGGTCGGCCGCTTCGATGAGCGCAACGGACTTTCCCGCACTCGATGCCGCCAAGGCCGCCCCGTAGCCAGCAGGTCCACCGCCAATGACCACGACGTCGAAGTTGGCGGGGGCGGTTTCAGTCACCCCACCAGCCTAGAGAGGCTTTGGATGTTTAGAACTCGTTCCGATTCCGCGTGCTGCTGCGGAGGTTGCCAACTCATCAACGACGTCATTCCAGCGATCGCCGGAGTGTCCTTTCACCCAACGCCATTCAATGGAGTGGCCTCCATAGAGGGCGACTTCAAAGAGCTGCTCCCAAAGGTCCCGGTTTGCCACCGGTTGCTTTTGGCTGTTCTTCCAACCGCGCCGAATCCATCCTTCGTGCCAACGATCTTGGAAGCACTTGACGACGTAGGTGGAATCAGAAACGACGGTGACTCCTGCCTTTGCTTCTGGGGTCCCAGCAAGGTGAACAAGTGCCTCAAGTGCCGCTTGGATTTCCATCCGCTGATTGGTGGTGTGCTCTGCAGCCCCACTTGCGTAGGGGCCATCTGGCACTGCCCAAGCCCAGCCTCCTCGACCCGGATTCCCAAGGCAGGAACCGTCGGTGTAGACGATCAAACGACCTGTGTCGGTCATGCTCGGATCGAGATCCAGGCCTGGGGGTCCTTGGTGAGGTCCGTCACCGCACCTGGAAGTTGACCGGTCGCGATTTGTTCAAGCGTGACATGGTCGAGAACCTGTCGGAGCGCCGCCCGGGCCGCAACCCATACCTCTTGCAGGTGAACCGCAGCATCGGAGTAACTCACCTGCTCAGGGCGGTCACCTCGAACACCCGCCAGCGGACCATCGAGTGACCGCATGATTTCGGCCAACAAAATTTCTGACGATGGCCTGGCGAGTCGGTAACCACCTGAAACCCCTCGTTGGCTTGCGACGAGTTCCGCTCGGCGTAGATCGGTCATGATCGCTCCGAGAAACCGGCTCGGAAGCTCTTGAGCTTTCGCAATTTCATCAGTAGTGAGCGGTCGGTCTGCGGTTGCAAGAACGAGCATCGCCCGCACGCCGTATTCGACCTTTGCCGCGATCTGCATGCTTGCAGTCTGCCCTACTTCTCCATGATTCCGCCAGCATCACTAATTTCGAGTGAAACGCTCGAAAAAACCGAGCCGCAAATTGTCGGCGACAATGGAGCATGGACTTTGCCAACCGTCGCTTGTACCTCTGCACGCCGGATCGCCCGGATCTCGCTCAATTCCTCCAGGTGGTCATCGCCGGTGGCGTCGACGTCGTGCAGCTCCGTGACAAACACGCAGATGCCGCGGTGATCCTTGATCGAGCTGCGCTGGCGTTAGAGATTTGTCGGAAGAATGGGGTCCCGTTCATTTTGAATGACCGGCCCGATCTCGCGCTCTTTCTTGACGCTGATGGTGTTCACGTGGGGCAGGACGATGCTCCCCCTTCACTATGTCGCTCAATTCTGGGACCAAACAAAGTCATTGGACTCTCAACCCATGCAGTGGGCGAACTTGACCGTGCGCTCGACGAGGACGTGACCTACCTCTCTGCAGGACCAGTTGAGGCAACACCGACCAAACCAGGTCGCGAAGCGGTCGGTCTTCACTACGTCACCGAAGCCGTCAGCCGAGCAAGCGTTCCGGTCTTTGTGACCGGTGGCGTCACGGCATCGGGAATTCCGGCACTTGCTAATGCCGGAGTCCGGCACTTTGTCGTGGTGCGTGCCCTCACTGAGGCAGAGCACCCTGGTGTGGCCGCAGAGCAATTGCGCCAGGCAATCGATCGCTACGTCAACTAGGAGTTCGAAGTGTCTGAGGAAGGGTTCCAGCCAGCACGCCGCGCGTGATCACCAAAGAGATTGCGCTTGTGGCTCCCCATGATGGACCCACCCTTGTCCGCCATGGCGGTCGCTCGAGCAAGTGCACGTTCCAAGACTTCGTCACCTGAAGCAGTCTCGTTGACAAGTCCGAGCGCAAGGGCCTCTTCGGCCCCATATCTGGCTCCCGTCAGCATTGCCTGAACCAGAGATGGCCGCGGGACCTGCGCCGACATTCCGGCAAAGAGTTGCTCGGTAAACGGCATCTTGAGATCGATTTCATTCAGACACAAGTAACCGCGATCACTTCGCATCACCCGCCAATCAAACGCAAGTGACAGAATTCCTCCACCGGCAAATGCGTGACCATTGAGTGCTCCAACGCAGTAGGCAGGCAGCACCAGGAGGCGTCCGAGAAGAGCGGCTAGCTGTTCAACCGACGGGACGAGTTCTTCTGGGTGTGTTCCAAACCGGTCCAAATCAAGACCATTTGAAAAGAACTTGTCGGATCCAGTGAGCACAAAGGCGCTCGGCTCAGGACGTGCCTCGATCTCCCCCAGGATGGCATGAAGCGCACCAAGCGAAGTTGGATTGAATCGGTTCTCGCCGCTGTTCATGCGTGCGACACCAACATTGCCTACCCACTCAAACTCCACCGTCATTGCTATGCCCTCGCTTCGCTCACTTGGTTGCTGCAACCAGATCCGGCCCTACGTCATGCAAGTGGCGTCGACCCGAAAGCCGACGCCACTTGCTGAAATTCATCATGCTCTGCAAGGAGCAGTCTTAGAGACCAATGCGTTGTGCAAGCTGCTCTCGGTGATAGGTGGGGTCGCCAAAGAGCAACTCAGAAGACTTGGCACGCTTGAAGTACAAGTGTGCTGGGTGCTCCCAGGTAAAGCCAATGCCACCGTGAATCTGAATGTTCTCTGCGGCGGCGTGGAAGTACGCCTCCGAGCAGTAGCTCTTGGCCAACGAGGCAACAACCGGCAACTCGTCTGAGTCATCAGCTGCCGCAAATGCTGCGTAGTACGCAGCCGACTTCGCTGACTCAACTTCGAGCAGCATGTCGGCACACTTGTGCTTGATGGCCTGGAAACTTCCAATTGGCCGACCAAACTGAATTCGGTTCTTGGCGTAGTCAACTGACGCATCGAGGCAACGCTGTGCCCCGCCGACCTGCTCGGCGGCGAGGCCAACGGCGATGAGATCGAGCGCCTTACTCAAACCTGCGGCTGCCCCACCATCTTCGCCAATGAGGCGTGCTGGCGTGTTGGCAAATTCGAGACGTGCCTGCTTGCGGGTCTGGTCCATCGTCGGCAGTTGCGACCGGGTGAGACCCGAGGCATCTCCATCGACGGCGAAAAGACTGAGACCCTTGGATGACTTGGCGACCACCAAGATCAGGTTCGCAAGGTGCCCATCAATGACGTAATTCTTGTGCCCCGAGAGCGTCCATGCAGTTCCATCGTGCGTTGCGGTCGTGGCAACGGCATCGAGGTCGGGACGTCCATTGTCTTCGGTAATCGCAAGCGTTGCGATGGTCGAGCCATCGGCAATGCCAGGCAGGTACTCGGCCTTCGCGGCATCGTCACCGCTCGTGAGCAGGGCCTGAGCGGCCAAGACCACTGTTGAGAAGAATGGCGCACAGAGAAGGCTTGCACCCATCTCTTCGAGCACGATTGCCGTCTCGACGAAGGTGAAACCCGCTCCACCAAACTCTTCTGGAATCGAGAGACTCTGCAAGCCAAGCTGCTCGGCCATTTGCGTCCACACGGCAGTGTCGTAGCCCTCGGAGGTTTCCATGAGGCGACGAACTTCCGTCTCTGGTGACTTCTCAGCCAAGAATCGGTTGACGGCCTTGCGCAGTTCATCTTGCTCTTCAGTGAAGACGAAGTTCATACGTACCCCTTGGTATTCGAACAGACGGCATCGGCTGTGGTGCCGTACCGTCGAAGGTTCTAGCAGCCTAACCCAGCGCTCGAGGCACCTCTCAAGGCCACCACGCTCCTTGCCTGCAAGACTTACCCGATGGCGCTCACCCAGATCTACGCAGATGGCCGAGTCGAAGTCCAAGAAGTGGTCGTTGGACCGGTCGAGAACAATGTGTTCATCATTCGTTGCAAGAGGACCGGCGAGGGCCTCTTGATCGATGCGGCAAACGAACATGATCTCCTGTTGGATCTTTGTCGCCAATTCGGCGTGACCCAAGTGGTCGAAACCCATGGGCACTGGGATCACATCCAAGCCGTTCCTGCGATCAGAGAGGCAGGGATCTCCGTCGCGGTGACTGCGGCGGATGCCGAAATGCTGCCGTCCTATGACCTGCTTCTCGGTGACGATGAGGCAATCCATGTAGGCGATTTGACGCTGTCAACCCTCCTCACCCCTGGCCACACCCCTGGATCGGTCTGCTTTCGACTTGAAGGCACCGAGTTGCTCTTCAGCGGCGACACCCTGTTTCCAGGTGGGCCGGGCAATACCTTTGGTGATGACGAAGCCTTCAAGACCATCCTCCAGTCCATTGACCACCGGATCTTCCAGGCCATGGCCCCAACGACGCTCGTCCTCCCGGGCCATGGCAATTCCACCACCCTCGAGGCCGAGCGCCCTCACTTGGATGAATGGGCGGCAAGGGGCTGGTAGGCATCGTCAAGAATTCTCGTTGGGAATTGTTGACTAGACCACTAGGATTTGACCGTGCCAAGCACTGAAACCCCTCCAATTCTTCAACTCATCGACCTTCACGCCACTGCTGGCGGAACGGAAATCCTTCACGGGGTAAATCTGGAAGTCGGCCGAGGTGAAATTCACGCCCTTCTCGGACCAAACGGAGCTGGCAAATCAACCCTTGCGGGCATCATCATGGGAAACCCGCTCTATGAAGTCACCAGCGGGACGATCCTGCTCGACGGTGAGGACATTGCGAGTTGGACGCCTGATATTCGTGCCAAGGCCGGAATCTTCCTTGCCTTCCAGTACCCGGAAGCAATTCCAGGCGTCTCGGTTGTGCAGTTCCTTCGACAAGCAATGGCCGCTCGGACTGGCGTCGAAGACCTTTCGGTCCTCGAGGTTCGCTTTGCCATGAATGACTGGATGGAGAAGTTGGGGATGGACCGCTCCTTTGCCGAGCGTCATCTCAACGACGGATTCTCTGGAGGAGAAAAGAAGCGGAACGAAATTCTGCAGATGGCCCTCTTGGAGCCTCGCTTTGCCGTCCTTGATGAAACCGACTCGGGACTTGATATTGATGCGCTGCGAATTGTCGCTCGAGGGGTCAGAACGGTTCGCGAAGATCACCAAGAACTTGGTTGCCTCGTCATTACCCACTATCAAAAGTTGATTGATGAGTTGCAGCCCACCCATGTGCACCTCCTCGTTGACGGAAGAATCGTCGAGGAAGGCGATATGGCACTCGCCGAGAGCATCGCCAGTGGTGGGTATGAGCGGTGGAAGGCGTGACCGAGTTCGACCTTGCTGCAGTTCGGCGAGACTTCCCGCTCTTAAGCAAACAACTCCACGGGCGTCGGATTGTTTACCTCGACTCAGGTGCATCTGCGCTACCTCCCCATCAAGTCGTGACCGCAATGGCCACGTATCAAGAGACCACCCACGCGAACGTGCACCGAGGCGTTTACGGCACCGCCGAAGAGGCAACTCGCCTCTACGAACTCGCCAGAAAAGATGTTGGACGCTTTCTTGGCAGCAAGTCCGGTCAAGACGAAGTTGTCTTCACGAAGAATTGCACCGAGGCTTTCAACCTGCTTGCTCGCAGTTGGGGCCGAGCCAACCTGCGTGCAGGCGATGCAATCGTGCTCTCCGAGATGGAGCATCACGCCAACATCGTCCCTTGGCAACAACTCCAAGAGATGCTTGGCTTTGAGATTCGGTGGATTGGCATCACCGAAGAACGAACACTCGATCTCTCAAATCTCGACGAGCTTCTCGATGGAGCCAAGTTGCTCTCAATCACGGCGACCTCGAATGTGCTCGGCACCGTCAACCCAATCACCTCTCTGGCGGAACGAGCACATGCCGCGGGCGCGCTCATTGCGATTGACGCGGCGCAAGCAGTCCCTCACGCTCCTGTTGATGTGACAGCGCTTGACGTTGATTTCCTCGCCTTCAGTCCACACAAGATGTACGGACCAACCGGTATTGGCGTTCTGTGGGCTCGGGCGGAACTCTTGAACGCCATGCCACCTTTCCTCGGTGGTGGCGGAATGATCAAAGACGTTCGCCTCGATGGTTTTATCCCCGCTGATGGACCGCAACGCTTTGAAGCCGGAACACCGCCGATCACCGAAGCCGTCGGCCTGTCTGCTGCGGTTCACTACCTTGAGTCCCTCGGCATGGAGGCTGTCCATGAGCACGAGCGAGCCCTTACGTCCTATGCGCTCTCCACGCTTGCTGCCGAATTTGGCAGCTCGATTTCACTACAAGGTCCCACTGATGGCCCATTGCGCGCCGGCGTGCTGAGCATCACCATTGATGGAATCCATGCACACGATGTGGCACAGATTCTCGATACCTATGGTGTCTGCGTGCGACCAGGTCACCACTGTGCAAAGCCACTGATGCGTCGCCTTGGCGTCAATGCAACTGCACGTGCGAGTTTTGGGATCTACAACGGAACCGACGATGTCGATGTTCTCGTTGAAGCGCTCCACGCAACCATCAAGATGTTTGGGTAGACAGGGCAAGAGAGAAAGAACAGCCATGGCAGATCTTGAAGAGCTCTACAGGGAAATCATCCTCGACCACTATCGCAATCCGAGAAATCGAGGGGAACTTCAGCCACCCGCGGTTCGAGTGGAGGGCTTCAATCCGCTCTGTGGCGACGAGATTGTCCTGTCGCTGCTCGTGGAAGATGGCACAGTTGCCGACGTCAAGATCGCTGGATCAGGCTGCTCGATCAGCCAGAGTTCCGGGTCACTGATGTCTGCTGCAATCAAAGGCAAGACGGTTGAACAAGCGCGAGGACTCATCGCGACGTTTAAGCAGATGTTGTCGCTCGGCGACGACGATGCTATTGAAGAAGGCGCCGAGCCGGTACCAGTCAACCTTCGGTCACTCGGCGAACTCGCCGCATTACAAGGTGTGGTCAAGTTCCCGGTGAGGATCAAGTGCGCCACGCTGTCGTGGAATACCTTGGCGCAAGGTCTCGACGAACTCCCCGCTTCCTAGGCAATTGCTCTAGAGAGCGAAGGGATCAACCGCCGCGGTGCGGTATTGGGCATAACCCTCAGCTTCAAGCACCGAAACGAGTTCTGGACCGCCTTCATCGACGAGTCGCCCGTCAACCAAGACGTGAATGACGTCAGGCGTCAGAACGTCCAACAGGCGGCGGAAGTGCGTAATCGCAAGTACGGAAAGTTGCCAACTCGGGTCGGACACCGCTGCGCTCAAGTGGCGCCCGATTGCCGCCAATGCATCAACGTCAAGACCTGAGTCAATTTCATCGAGCAGGGCAACCGAACTCCTCAACACTTCCAACTGCACAATCTCCGAACGCTTTCGCTCTCCACCGGAGAGGCCAACGTTGAGCGATCGCGACAAGAGACCAACATTGAGTCCAATCGCTTCGGCTGCTGACTCAAGTGAGGAGGTGATGTCAGCGGTTGATCGGTCCGGCATCGCCGCGGTAAGTGCCTCGACGAAGTGCACACCAGGCACTTCAACTGGGTGTTGCAGTCCCAAGAACAGACCTGCCTTGGCCCGCGCATAGGCCGGCAGGTGCACCAGCTCAACACCATCCAAGGTGATGGAACCACTCGTGATGGTGGTTCCAGGCCTTCCCATGATGGCATGAGCGAGGGTCGACTTCCCCGAACCATTCGGACCCATGATGGCGTGGATTTCTCCGGGAGCCACTTCAAAGGAGATGCCATGCAAGATCTCACGCCCGGCCACGTTTGCGTGCAGGTCTTGAACAATGAGGCGCTTCATGGGAGGGTCACCACGATCTTTCCGTCTACAACCTTCACCGGGTAGACCGCAACGCCAACCGTTGCGGGAAAGCACATTGCTGCACCGGTGAGCAGATCGAACGTTGCACCATGACGAGCGCATTCAATCTCGCAGGTGTCGATGAAGACCTCACCAAGACTGAGCGAGAAGTCCTCGTGACTACATCGATCGGCCAAGGCGTAGAACGTGTCGTCCACTCGGGCGACTGCGAGACGAACGCCTTCGATGTCGAAGCGTTGTGCCGAACCAGACGACATCGAATCGACCTCCGCAAGCACATGCTCACCCATGGTCAACTCCAAGCGTCGAGGAAAGACGAGCGGAGAGGACCTCGCGCACGAGTGGAGCAACTTCAACAATCGGGAGCTGATCGAGCGCGTCATCAAAGAATCCGGTGACCAGCAGCCGTTCGGCAACTTCTGGCTCGATGCCTCGAGACTCCAAGTAGTACCGCTGCTCTTCATCAACTGGTCCAACGGTAGAGCCGTGCGCACAACGAACGTCGTTCTCTTGAATATCAAGATTCGGCACTGACTCCGCTCGGGCATGCTCTCCGAGCACAAGATTGTGATTGTTCTGGACCGCATCGGAACGGATCGCTCCATTGCGAATCTTGATGGTGCCGGTGTAGACGGAAGTTGCCGATTCAGCCACCGCTCCCTTGCACAGCAGGTCGGACGTCGTATGGGGTGCGGCGTGATCTTGAACCGTCCGAATGTCATGCACTTGATGCTCGGCACCAAGGTACAGCGATCGCAACTTGCTCGACCCGCCACTGCCGGTAATGGTCACTTCGGTGTGCACCCGGTCATACGCGCCACCGAGTCCAACCGAGAAACTCTCGAAGGTTGCATCGCGGTCAACGGTTGCCACCTGACGAGCCAAGTGCCATGCAAGTGGACTCGCCAATTGCACGGCGACATGACGGAGATGTGCACCACTGCCAACCTCGAACTGACTGGAAGAAAGCGTCAGCGTCTTGCCGCCTCCAACCGCGATTTCAACAACCCGAGCTGAAGCACCGGCGCCCAAACGGACGACAAGCCAAGGTGCAGTGAGTGCGTGATCCTGCGCTAACTCGTGGAGGATGACAATCGGGTCACTCACGGTGACGCCATTTGCAATGTCAACGGTGATGAGTGCAGGCGTCAATGCATCGTGCAGGGCATCGAGGTGACTCCTATACGAAGGAAGGTTCGATGGCACGATCTCACTGTCGGAAGTAATCGTCACGCCATCTGGAAGTCCCGGAGCAGTGATTGACGTGCAGTAGCCATCGACGAGCACCACGGTTGCTGCTCGTTCTCCGACGAGACGGTCAAGTGTCGCTTGCGCGAGTGTCGGTGAGGTTGGCGCACCGACTGTTGCAAAGTCCTGAAGGTTGAGATCATTGATCGGCGAGTATCGCCAAAGTTCTTCAGTCGCCGAGGGGGCCTCAAGTGAAGCCGCTTCAACAGCTGCGCGTCCCCGAAGATCGACGAGCCACTCCGGCCCCTCGGTCGGTGCAGCGAGGTTGGTAGGGCTCAACAGAGGGAAACCTTTCAGAAGGTCGGCGGCAGAGTGGCCACGCACAACCTCTGCATTCTAGCGGGGAGACCTCCTTCTCCCTCCGGTTCCGCCCGCGGGCATTGCCCTCACTTAATAGGCTGCAAAGGTGACTAGCGCATCGAAGTTCGAATCCCCTGTTCTCTCCATCTCGGTCGAAGGCGCAATTGCCACCTTGACCCTTGACCGACCAGAAGCTCGCAATGCAATGGGAGAGCAGTTCTTCACCGATCTTCCCTTGGCAATTGCGGCACTCAATGATGATGACGACGTTCGTGTCGTTCTCGTCAATGCCGCCGGACCCCATTTTTCGGTCGGACTCGACCTCAAAGCCGTCGCTGGAGCGCTCGGTGGTGGTGGGGCTGGTGGTAAGACTTCTCAAGCCACCAAGGCAGCGCGATTCATTGCGTCCCTCAAGCCCTGGCAGCAAGCCGTTACGGCCATTGAAGAAAGCCCGAAACCTTTCATTGCCATTATTCACGGCTACTGCATTGGTGGTGGCGTCGACCTGATCGCCGCGTGCGATGTCCGCTACGCAACTGCCGACGCAATCTTCTCGGTCCGTGAAGCCAAGGTCGCCATTGTTGCGGACCTCGGGAGCCTTCAGCGTCTCCCGAAGATCATCGGCGCCGGTCACGTGTCCGAACTTGCCCTCTCTGGCAAGGACATCTCCGCCGCTCGAGCACTTGCCATTGGACTCGTCAACGACGTTGGTGACACGCTCGATGCAACGACAACGCTTGCCACAGAACTTGCCCTTGAGATTGCCGCCAACTCGCCGCTCGTCGTTGCGGGCACCAAAGCCGTCCTTGCTGCAGGCGAAAACATGACCGTCACTCAGGGTCTCGATTACGTCGCGGTGTGGAACGCCGGGTTCCTGGCATCTGATGACCTCAATGAGGCAATGGTGGCGTTCATGGAGAAGCGACCACCCATCTTCAACGGTCGTTGAGCTGAGGCCTACTCTTCACGCTTCCAGAAGCGCCAGCCACCCTTGGTCCGCTTCGACAGCGGCGTCTCTGCGGCAATGGTCCTCGATGCTTCGGCGACAATTTCCCCAGCGGACTCCAGCACTTCAATGAGGTCTGCTGCGTCAACAGCCGGTGGAGGTTCGACGGGCTCTGGAATGAGGCTCCCATGGCTCCAACCAACGTCGGCGAGGCGAGGAGCAAAACTGGGGCAGGCCTCTGGACACTTCCACGGTGCTTCTGGGGCTAAGTCGAGCGAACAGTATCGAGCTGCTTCGCCAGAGCTATATGTCCGTGATTGAAAGTGCTTGCACTGCTCGTTCATTCCCACGTCGCCATCTTAGGAACTCTCAAGGGAGCGAATTTGGCGATTTGCATCTTGGGCCGAGAAGATGCTGCGAACTCGAAGTGAGCATGACCGATTGCTGATGAGAAGACAAGGTTTCCGTCCACTGCGGAACGGGCATCCTGGCGGCCAAACTCAGCCGATCGAGCCTTCCATCTGAAGTTCGATGAGGCGACTCCACTCAACCGCGTATTCCATTGGAAGCGTTCTCGTGATTGGCTCAATGAAACCATTGACAATCATGCCCATCGCCTGAGCTTCTGAAAGTCCGCGGCTCATGAGGTAGAAGAGCTGGTCGTCGCCGACCTTTGACACCGTTGCCTCATGGCCAATGCGAGCGTCTCGCTCATTGACTTCCATGTAGGGCTTGGTTTCGGAGATTGACCGGTCATCAAGCAAGAGGGCGTCGCAACGGACGAAGGACTTTGAGCCTTTGGCGCCTTCATCAACATGGACGAGTCCTCGATAGGTCGTGTTCCCGCCGTCCTTGCTAATTGACTTCGACACAATGGTCGACGTCGTTTCTGGAGCGGCGTGAACCATCTTCGCTCCAGCGTCTTGCTGTTGACCAGGACCGGCATAGGCGACCGAAAGAACTTCACCGGAGGCCTTTGGTCCCATCAGATAGACGCTTGGATACTTCATCGTCAGCCTGGAACCAATGTTGCCGTCAATCCACTCGACGTGTGCTTCGGCTTCAGCTCGGGCCCTCTTCGTGACGAGGTTGTAGACGTTGTTCGACCAGTTCTGAATCGTTGTGTAGGTGATTCGACTTCCAGGCAGGGCAACGAGTTCGACGACTGCGGAGTGGAGTGAGTCGGTTGAGTACACCGGCGCTGAACAGCCTTCGACGTAGTGAACCTGGGAACCCTCGTCTGCAATGATGAGCGTGCGCTCAAACTGACCCATGTTCTCCGCGTTGATTCGGAAGTAGGCCTGAAGTGGTTGGTCAACAATGACGCCCGGGGGGACGTAAATGAATGACCCGCCAGACCAAACCGCCGAGTTGAGGGCTGCGAACTTGTTGTCATTTGGCGGAATGATCGTCCCGAACCACTTGCGAACGAGTTCTGGATACTCGCGAACGGCAGTGTCCATGTCGCAGAAGAGCACGCCCAAACGCTCGAGGTCTTCACGGTTTCGGTGGAAGACGACTTCCGACTCATACTGAGCGGTGACGCCAGCCAAGTACTTCCGTTCAGCCTCTGGGATGCCAAGACGCTCATAGGTGTTCTTAATGGCGTCAGGAAGGTCGTTCCAGTCGTCAACTTGGCCACCGGTTGGCTTGATGTAATAGTAGATATCGTCGAAATCGAGATCTGGCATCTTGGCCGCGAACCACTCGAGCATTGGCTTGCGTTCAAATCTACGGAGCGCCGAAAGTCGAAAATCGAGCATCCACTTCGGCTCTTTCTTCATGGCTGACATCTCGCGGACAATTTCTTCGCTCAAGCCCTTGCGTGGCTTGAAGACGTAGTCCTCCTCGTCGGACCAGCCGAGCTGGTACTTCCCAAGGTCGAGGTCGTGGATGGCCATCATGCACTCCGTCGTTGCGCAGCCGGTGAAAGTCCGGGGAAAAGGTATTTCTCCAATGCCGATAGTAGCAACTCCCCGGTGCCCCCAAGCAGACAAGTTCAACGAGCGCTCAGCGCTCTGGCAGGCTTGGATCTATGCCAACACCTCCTCGTCCGCAACAGCGGCCACTTGAGCTCTCAACTCATGGAATTACCCGAATCGATCCTTACTACTGGATGAACGAGAAGGACAATCCAGAAGTTCTCGCCCACCTCGAGGCGGAGAATGCGTTCGTCGAAGAGAGTTTTTCCGACCAACAGCCACTTCGCGAGGCCCTGTATCAAGAGATCGTCGCTCGAATTGAGCAGACGGATCTGTCGGTTCCCTACCGCCGAGGACCGTTCTGGTACTACGAACGAACCGAAGAAGGGCTCTCGTATTCAATCCTGTGCCGACGTCCAGCCGGGCCACTCGGCGAACGCCCTCCAATGGCGACCGGAGGAGATGACGAAGAGGTCATCTTCGACGAGAACATCGAGGCAAACGGTGCCCCGTTCTTTGCCACGGGCAATCTCGCCGTTAGCCCAGACCATGGTTGGCTTGCGTACGCAACTGAAACCGAAGGCGATGAACGGTATCGACTTCGATTCCGGCGCCTTGCCGATGGCGTTGAATCTCCTGAAACGATTGAAGCGACCTACTACGGGCTCGCCTGGGCCAATGACAGCGCAACCGTCTTCTATACGAGAGTTGACGAGGCAATGCGTCCATTTCAGGTTTGGCGCCACCGTGTTGGCTCCGACCAAGCAACAGACGCCTTGGTCTTGGAAGAGCCCGATGCCAAGTTCTTTCTCTCCATTGGCAAGACCAAAGATGCCCGAGCAATCGTCATTCACCTTGGATCAAAGACAACGTCCGAATGTTGGTTGCTTGATCCCTCGCAACCCGACGTAGCTCCGGTTGTCGTTCAGTCTCGACAGGCTGGCATTGAATATGCCGTTGAGCATCACCAAGGGAGCGACGGCGTCGATCGCTTGCTCATCATGACCAACGATGGCGCTGAAGATTTCAAGCTGCTGGTGCGGCCTCGATCCGGCGGGGCTCCGGTCGAGGTGATTGCCAATCGTCCTGGCACTCGCATTGATGACGTCGATGCGTTTGCCACGTTCCTGGTGGTCACTGAACGCCTTGATGCAGAACGTCGAGTGCGCATTCTCCCCATCGAGAACGGCTCGACCATTGACCAGGGATGCTTTGCCAAGAGTTGGCTTCTTGAAGCTCCGGCAAGTCCTTCAACGACCTGGGAGGCCGAGAACCCGGAATTTACGTCGACGACCCTTCGCTTTGGTCAAACCTCGCTCGTCACTCCCTCGAGAGTTGCGGAAATCGATCTCTCGACCCTTGAAGTGACGACGCTCAAGACGCAAATTGTCCGCGGTGAATTCGACCCGACGAAGTACACAACAACAAGGCTTTGGGCAACGGCAACTGACGGCGCTCACATCCCCATCAGCATTGTCTGGAGGGTTGATTGTGCCGGTGCAGAAAACGGCCCGTCACCAACGCTGCTCTATGGCTATGGCTCCTATGAGCATTCTGTTGATCCAACGTTCTCGTCCCTTCGTCTCTCGCTGCTCGATCGTGGAGTGGTCTTTGCCATTGCCCACGTTCGTGGCGGTGGCGAAATGGGCCGCCACTGGTATGAACAAGGAAAGTTCAACCAGAAGGCGACGACGTTCACCGACTTTCTCGCTTGTGCCCATCATCTGATTGACCACGGCTGGACGGATCCCAATCGATTGGTCGCGCGTGGTGCCTCGGCTGGTGGCCTGCTCATGGGAGCAATTGCGAATCTCGAACCCGAGACGTTCACCGGAATCGTTGCAGAGGTGCCATTCGTCGACTGTGTCACGACCATGCTTGATGAGTCGCTCCCACTCACCATTGGCGAATACGAAGAATGGGGAAATCCGTCTGAGAGTGAGTCGGTCTTTCGCACCATGCTCGCGTATGCCCCGTACGACAACGTGACCGCAACCAACCCTGATGGCTCGCCTCGCCGCTACCCTCGAATGTTTGTCACTTCTGGTCTCAATGACACAAGAGTTGGCTACTTCGAACCGGCCAAGTGGGTAGCAAAACTGCGGGACGTCAATGCCGACAACGAGGTGTACTTCCGCACCGAACTTGGTGCAGGCCACGGTGGACCATCGGGACGCTACGACTCGTGGGCTGATGAAGCCCTCGTTTACACCTTCATTCTGACGACGCTTGGGTTGGCTTAGCCAGCACCAGGTCCAGTAAGGACATTGTTCGGCAACGTCGACGTCGTCGTCGTTGTGGTCGTCTGCACCGTCGTCATGCCGAAGGTGAGCAAGGTTGGTGATCCAACGGGCGGGAACACAAGTGGCACCCCATCAAGTGTTGCCGTTGCTCCCGAAGGAGACCCGAGTGAGACCGTCGCTGGCTCGCTCAGCTGAAGTTGTTTCGTTACCCCACCTGCAACGGTCTCGGCATAGGGCGTTGCATGCGAGTCAAGACCAGTTACCTGAATCCAGCAGGCAGATGCGGGAGTCACCGTCACCACATAGTCCTTCGCTGCGGTGAGGTAGCTCGCTGCTCCTGTCGATTGACTGGTTGGCTGCAATGCAACGGGTGTCACAGTTGTCGTCGTGTGCACAACGGTGGTCGTTGTCGCAACGGCAAGCGGGCCGGTCGATCCATGACGACTCTCAACAATCGCCCCAACCACCACAATGAGCGCCAATGCTCCAGCAGCTATCCAGAGCCCAATTGGATGCCGTCCACGTTGGCCGCCCATGTGATTGATTGCCCAATCGGTCCTGCGACGCTCTTCAACGTCGAGTTCTACGTTGCGCTCCAGCGGCCGCGCATCGTCAAAGACATAAATCGGTGAGCCATCGGCACCGGTGACGACCCGACCACCGTCGTAGGAAGGATCAAGTCTCGGCTGTTCAACGCCAAAAGCATGTTCAGGAGGGAGCTCGTCCTCTTGGAGCACGCGAAGCGTGTGGCGCGCACTCGAATGCTGCATCTCGGCCAGCGTCGAAAGCGCGGACCGGTACTGGCTGATGGAAGAGAGCTCTCGTTCGTGACGACGTTGACGCAGCCAGGTGGCGAGGCCTACCAACGCAACAACTCCGAGAAGAAGGAGAAGCGCGGTCAAGAGTTTTGCACCCCGATTGACCTAGAAGTTCGGTGACGCTCCACGCAGGAACGTTACTCCTGTGCTGCAATCATTGAGCGAATTGGCCGAACCCACCTCGGAAAAACAAGAGCGGCGCTCCGGGTTTTGCGTCCATGGCGACCACCGATCCGACGACCGAGAGGTGATCGCCGGCTTCGGTCGTTGACGCAATGGTGCAGTCGATCACCGCAATGGCATCGTGGAGACGAGGGGCCCCCGTTGCCCCAAGCTCAAAGCCGACGCCAACAAACTTGTCTGCCCCCGACACAGCAAAAGCGCGGCACAGTGGCTCTTGATCCGCCCCGAGCACGTTCACCGTGAAAGCTCCAACTTCTGCAATTTTGGGCCATGTGGTCGACGTCGATCCTGGAGCAATCCAAATGAGCGGTGGTTCCAAAGAGAGGGCGCTGAACGACTGACACGTAAAGCCGACCGGACCATCCGCTGTCGTAGCCGTCACAATGGTCACACCAGTTGCAAAATGGCCAAGCACCGTGCGGAAGTGCGCCGGATCAATCGCCGTGCCGTCATGCATGGTGCCTCCCTAACATTGCCTTGGTTCAACGTCACCCTACTTTCACGCCCGGTAGGTTGTGGAAGTGGATTTTCAAAACGTTTCGGTAAATGGCCTGCAGTTTGCGTATCTCGAAGATGGTCCGGCCTCGGGTCCCCTGGCATTGCTCCTGCACGGCTTCCCGGATAGTCCTCGGACGTGGCGACACCTCATGCCGGTTCTTGCCGCCAAGGGTTACCACGTCATCGCTCCGGCGCAACGTGGCTATGGCCCTACGGAAGTTCCCGAGGATGGTCGGTACCAGCTTGGACAACTTGGCAAAGATGCCAATGCGCTTCACGAGGCGTTTGGGGCCGACGGCAACGCAGTCATCATTGGCCACGACTGGGGAGCAATGATGACGTACACCGCCATCAATCTTGAGCCAGAACGCTGGCGTCGGGCGGTTGCAATGAACGTCCCACCCTTGGCATCTGCGGGCGGCGCATTCTTTGATTTCGATCAACTGAAGCGAAGTTGGTACATGTTCTTTTTCCAGAGTCCGCTGGCGGAGATGACGGTTCCGATGAATGACTACGCCTTTATTGATGGGCTCTGGGCAGACTGGAGTCCAGGCTTCGACGCAACCGAAGATCTCACCTACATCAAGTCGTCACTCTCTGCAGAAGGAAGCACACTCGCAGCGCTCTCGTACTACCGGGCAATGTTCGATCCTGCCTACCAGTCGCCAGAGCTCGCTGATGCCCAGGCGGCATCAGCGCAGACAACAACCATTCCTACCTTGTATCTCCATGGACGAGAAGACGGATGCTTCGGTCTTTCAGTCATTGGCGACCCCTTGGCTCACCTTGCGCCAGGTTCTCGCATGGAAGTTGTTGACCAAGCTGGTCACTTCCTCCAATTGCAGCAACCTGCGGTCGTCAACAAGCTGATCACCGATTGGCTTGATGAAGCCTGACCGTCAAGCGAGCGCCACTCCTGACCGCGTCACCCTCACAATCCCATCTCGCACGAGTCCTTCAATAGCCCGCTCAACTCGGGCTTCATTGGTTGGATCAACAGCAGCAATAAGCTCTTCTCTTGATTTCTTGCCGCTTCGAAGTACTTCAACCACGTTGCCTCGAGCTTCTCGAGCAGATCCTTTGAAGGTTCCTTGTGGCCTCGACGTGCCTGCCGTCTGGCGGGCAGGATCTGGGTCCGCGTAGCCAGCACGACGCCACTGACACAGCGAGGCAACTGGACACTGCTCACAGCGAGGGTTCCGAGCCGTGCAGATCGTGGCCCCAAGATCAAGGAGCGCCTGGTTGTAGGACCAACCGCGCTTTGGAGGAACCATCCGCTCGGCAACCTCCCAACCCTTTGCCGCAGTAGTTGACGCACCCAGTGCAGCCCGCGCAATCACACGTGCGACATTCGTGTCGTACACCGCCCGATCGCGTTCATAGGCAAAGACTTCAATCGCCGCTGCGGTATAGGGACCTATTCCTGGAAGGGAGAGAAGGTCCTCCCTTGTCGAGGGAACCTCTCCACCAAAGCGTTCAACAATCATCGTCGCTGCCAGAAACAGTCGAACGGCTCGAGAGTTGTAGCCAAGCCCCGTCCATCGAATGAGAACCCCAGCCTTCCCGAGAGCAACGGTTGCATCGGGCGTACTCAGGTCGCTCAACAGTGCTTCATAGCGTTCTGCAATGCGGGGAGCCTGTGTCTGTTGAAGAAGAACTTCTGCCACGAGAATCGCCCAAGGTTCCCGAGTTTCACGCCATGGGAATTCTCGAAGTCCTCGCGCTCCCCAAGCATCGATTCTTCGGCCGAGCAGCCGAAGTGCTCGAGTTCTCTGAGCCTCAGTCGGCGTAAGGGAAGCGGCGCTTCGGGGCAAATTCACGGCGCCAAACGAGGACCTTGCGACGGAAGAAGCAAACCTCTACGCCGTCTTGGTTAAAGCCTCGGGACTCAACGGTCACGACACCACGGTCGGGCTTGGATGACGACGGAACTTTGTCCGTCACCGTCGTCACGGCGTAGATGGTATCCCCATGAAACGTTGGGTTCTTGTGTTGAAGCGTCTCAATTTCCAAATTGGCGATTGCTGAACCGGAGACATCCGGAACACTCATGCCGAGGACGAGTGAATAGACGAGGTTGCCAACAACCACGTTTCGTCCCTGCGGCGTGTCTTGCTCAGCAAACCACGCGTTGGTGTGCAGTGGATGGTGATTCATCGTCAACATGCAGAACAGATGGTCGTCGTATTCCGTGATGGTTTTTCCGGGCCAGTGTCGATAGACATCACCGACTTCAAAGTCCTCGAAACTTCGTCCAAATGGTCGGTCAAGGGTCGTCATAGGAGGTTCCTCTTCTCGATCAAACTTCGACGGCAGGGCGCGTCGCAAATGCCAACGTGCCTCCAGGCTGGGGTTCGCCATTCACGGTGAGGCGCCATACAAAGCGGGTATCCGGGTCAAGCGGCAACGGAGGAACATTGACCGCAAGGCAAACGTCGACAGGGATTCCGTTCGCTCCCTCTGGATTCTCTGCCAACTCAATGTCACCCATCACTTCAACCGGGCGGAGTCCCTCGGCCGAATTGAGGATCACGGGCTTTCCATCGGCATCTTCCAGGAAGATCTCCCAGTGGAAGAATCGGGCGTCGTTGTTATAGGGAATCGCCATCTTGAGCGCAATTGCTGAAGGAGCTGGATCAGGTCCGGTAACCGACCATCCACCTCCCAAGATGAACAGTTTTCCGTCTGCCACGAGGGCACTATCGCAGAGCAACATGGTGATATCCATGGATCCAAGGTACCGCCCCGAGCGAACCTCCATGGCAGACTGCGGTGGTGAGCCAATCATGAACAAGTTCACCGGACTTCGAGATGACGTCTACCGACGCCCGCTCATCACCGCGCTTGATCGAATCGATCTCGCAGAGGGTTGGACGTGTGTTGACGTCGGTGCGGGAGGCGGAGAAGTTTCTGTGGCGTTGGCCGAAGTAGTCGGCGCCTCAGGGCGAATCTTTTCTGTTGACAACGACCCCCTCGCCCGCGATGAAGTGGCCGAGCGGGCGGCAAAGTTCGCGCAGGTTTTCGCCATCACACAGGCCGGTGAGGAACTTTCACTCCCCATGCCGGTTGACCTCGCCTTTTGCCGATTCCTCCTGCTTCATGTTGTTGACCCAGCTCGAGTCCTCATGAAAATGGCCTCGGCGATCCGCCCGGGGGGATCATTGGTCGCACAAGAACCAATTACGTCTGCGGGAAGAATTGATGGTTCTCCGTTCTCCTATCCAGAGGCTCGTCATCCTGACATTGGGGCGTTTCTCCCAGCGCTCGTCCGGGCAGCAGGCCTTGAAGTGATTGATGCATGGGCGGAGGCGCCCGCAGGCGCTGGTCCTGGCCTTGTTGCGTCGTACGTTGAATCGCTGACCGGCGTTGACCCAGGGGATGATTCAATCGTCCTTCCCCCGCTCGTCACCGTCGTTGCTCGCAAACCCGCCAACTAGATTTGTTCCATGACGAATTCAACCGTGGACCTCACGCAGGCTGCCGACGCGATTGCCCTTGCTGAGCAGGTCGTTGCCTCAGGATTTCAAACACTCAAGGATTCCGGTGGTGCAGACGTCCACCAAGTGCTCGCCTACGACCTTTCACATGCAGCATCTGCATTGGCCACTGCTTCATCAATGTTGGCCTACGGCGCAAGGGGTACAGACGAGGCGAAGCTGGCCGTCGCCTTCACCGCCGATGCCATTGCAGAGCTTGGCGCAAAGCTCGTTGGTCGTGAAGCCCTATGGGGCATCAAGGCCGACTGGGCCGCTCCAATTGCGAACTTCCTCTCGACCTATCGTGACCCTTCCTTCCTTGCCTCCCTTGCGGCGACCCAAGGACCTCGACACCTCGACGCAGATTTCGAACTCGTTGGAGAGACGTTCCACCGTTTCGCCGAGGACCAAATCCGCCCCCATGCAGAACACGTCCACCGCACCAACGGCGATGTTCCAGAAGAACTCATTTCTGGTCTTGCTGAACTTGGTGGCTTTGGCCTGTCAGTCCCAGAGGAGTACGACGGTTTCGCAACCGGCGGTGAGTCGGACTACATGGGCATGTGCGTAGCGACCGAAGAGCTCACCTGGGGCTCACTTGCCATTGGCGGAGCAATGATCACGCGTCCAGAGATCATTTGCCGGTCACTCATGGCCGGTGGCACCGAAGAACAGCGTCAAGAGTGGCTACCGAAGCTCGCTTCCACTGAGGTCATGGCAGCGATTGCCGTCACGGAGCCCGATTTCGGTTCCGATGTTGCTGGCGTCGTGACCTCTGCGACCCGCACGAATGGCGGGTGGCTCATTACTGGCACCAAGACCTGGTGCACCTTTGCCGCCCGGGCGACCGTCTTGCTGGTTCTCGCTCGAACAGACCCAGACCGTTCAAAGGGCCACCGAGGTCTCACGCAATTCCTCGTGCCAAAGCCCATCACGGATTCCCATGGATTTGTCTTGCATCAAGACGCTGCATCCGAGGGACGAACTGACCCTGACGGCAAGATTGAAGGACGTCCCATCGACACCATTGGGTATCGAGGCATGCACTCCTACGAGGTTTCCTTCGAGAACTGGTTCCTCGCGGATGACTTGGTGATCGGTGGAGAAGAAGGAGTCGGACGAGGTTTTTACTCGCAGATGGCTGGTTTCGAAAACGGTCGAATTCAAACGGCAGCTCGTGCCGTTGGCCTCATGCAGGCGGCCTACGAGGCTGCTTACGACTACGCAGAAAATCGCAAGGTCTTTGGTTCGGCAATTCTTGACTATGAACTCACCAAGGTGAAGCTCGGACGGATGGTCGCCATCATCCAGGCCTGTCGTCAGTACTCCTACGAAGTCGCCAAACTCATGGCGAAGGGCGAAGGAACCCTCGAAGCCTCGATGGCAAAGGCCTACGTCTGCAAGGCAGCCGAATGGGTTACGCGCGAGGCAATGCAAATTCATGGTGGCATGGGTTACGCCGAGGAGTATGCCGTCAGTCGATACTTTGTGGATGCGAGAGTGCTCTCCATCTTTGAGGGTGCTGACGAGACCCTTTGCATCAAAGTCATCGCTCGCCGGATGCTTGAAGAGTTGGCCTGAGCGACCAAGCTCGCCCGTGTGTTGTAGCGCTCGCCTAAGTGGCGGTGGCACCTTGCACCTTCAGCAAACTCAGCGGATTTGAAGGTCCGGGGCCTCCAACGGGGCGGTCTGTGGCAGACTGAGAGGACCGTGCACGTCGTCGAGCGCTCCATGCGCCCCCAACTGCCGAGGTCACCGAAGTGGGCCCAAAACCTGCTTCGATTGGGACTCGTTCCTGTGGCCATCTGCGCACTCGTCATTTCGGCGACCTCAGCACCACGTCCTGCTTCGGCTGCCCCGATTAGCGATCTTCAGGCACAGGCGCAGAGTTTGGCGCAGCAAGTCAATGCCACCAATGCCCGAATTTCGGCACTTGCGGAGCAATACAACGGTGCGATCTACCGGCAGGGCCTCTTGAGGGTGAAGATCGCGGCAACCCAGAAGGGCATCGCTGATGATCAGGCTTCAGTGACGCAGAACGAACTGCTCCTTCGGCAAGCTGCGATCAATGCCTACGTCAATGACGGAGCATCAACGGCAAGCTCCACCATCTTTTCGGCTAACGACAACCAGGCAGTCACCACGCAGCTCTACCACCGCGTTGCCGCAAACACGGTTGCTGACGCGGTTGCAGGACTCACTACCGCTGTTGATCAATTGAACGCGAAGAAGGCGTCATTGAAGCAGCAAGTGGCATCAGTCGAGGCGCAAGCAAGTGCAGCCGCTTCAGCCAAGCAGCAAGCCGATCAACTCTCTGGACAACTCTCGTCGAAGCTGGCCAGCGTGAAGGGTGCCCTCGCTCAAGCCTTGGCTGCGCAACAAGCTGCGATTGTTGCAGCCCAGGCACGGGCTGCCCAGGAAGCCATTCACAATGCGCAAAGTGGTGGCGGATCAAGCGGCGGAACACCTCAGGTTCCAATCATCCCTCCCCCGTCGACTGGACATGGCAGTGAAGTTGCCAGTGCCGCTGAGCGGTATCTCGGCGTTCCCTATGTCTGGGGTGGAAGCTCCCCAAGTGGCATGGATTGTTCAGGTCTCGTCATCTTGGCGTATGCCTCTATCGGGATCAGCCTTCCCCACTTCTCGGGTGCGCAATTCGCCATGTCGACTCCGGTTCCCATTAGCGACCTCCAGCCAGGTGACCTCTTGTTCTACGGACCAGGTGGTAGCGAGCACGTCTCGATTTACCTCGGGGGCGGCATGATGGTTGAAGCGCCACACACGGGCGCTGTTGTTTGGAATGCACCAGTGCGATTTGGCTGGGACTTCGTTGGCGCTGGTCGAATCTGATCCGGCCGCAACACTTCATGCTGCGACGATAAGCACCCATGGAACCCATTCCTGTTGTTCTCCATCTGGGGCCGCTCTCGGTTCATACGTATGGCATTGGTCTCGCCATCACCTTTTACGTCGCCTCTCGCTACTTCGTCTATCGGCTGAGTAAGGCTGGGCTCCCTACTGAGTGGGTCCCGGGATTTGTGATCGCCGTCATCTGCTCAGCCATTGTCGGGGCACGAGCAATGCACGTGGTTGCCAACTGGTCGTACTACCAGGACCATCTCGCACAAATCCCTGCAATTTGGCAGGGGGGTCTCTCCAGTTTTGGCGGACTGCTCCTGGCCGTTCCCGTTGGCATCGTGTTTGCACACCGTTCGTGTCCACAAATAGGAACGCTTCGGGGACTCGATCTCGTCGCTCCCGTCCTCATGGCCGCATGGGCCATGGGTCGACTCCTCGGACCTCAGCTGATGGTCGCTGGTGGTGGACATCCTTCAACTGCGTGGTTCGCCATGTCCTATGCGGGACAAGATGGTCGACGAGTCCCTGTTCCCATCATTCAAGCCATGGAAGATGCAACGACCTATGGCATCTTGTTGCTCACCGAGAAGCGCCTACGGAGCAGTCGACCTGCCCGATTGACCGGTACCTATCCAGCCGGAGCGGTCACCGCTCTGGCAATGGTTTTGTGGGGCGTCAGCAGGTGGGCCGACGAGAAGCACCTTCTCGATGGCGGTACCAATCTCGGTTCGCGCCTTGTCGAAGCAGCAAGCTTGGCGCTGATTCTCGGCGGAACGATTCTCGGTGCTCGGTGCGCCAGCAACTGGCGGAAAGCACTGCTTGCGGTTCCAGGGCCTCTCGAGGCCCTGAAGGACTGACTAGGAGTTTGCCTTCTCCGCCGCAGCCTTTCGGTAGGCCTCAAGCTTGTCAATAATGGTGAGGCGCTCAACGCTCACCTCTCCGTCAAGGCGACCAGCAATTTCTTCGGGTGTCCAACGCTCTTCGGTGAACATCGACCGAACTTCTTCTGGTTGGTTCCATACCGAGATTCGCTTGCCGACCACCGTGTAAATCTGTCCGGTGACGTGCTTTGCTTGGTCAGAAAGTAGATAGACGACCATTGGCGCGATGTCCTCAGGGTCACCCATCTCATCGAGTTCCATTGGAACATTGGCCGACATGCGTGTTCGAGCAACAGGGGCAATCGCATTCGACGTGATGTTGTAGCGGTAGAGACCTGCAGCAGCAGAACGCACGAGGGAAACGATTCCACCCTTGGCTGCGGAGTAGTTCGCCTGGGCAACGGAACCTGCGAATGCCCCGGAAGTGAACCCAATCAGGGCTCCACCAGTTTCTTGCTTCCTCATAACCGCAGAGGCGGCGCGGAACAAGGTGAAGTGACCCTTCAGGTGAACTGCGATCACGGCGTCCCACTCATCTTCGGACATGTTGAAGAGCATGCGCTCACGGAGGATGCCGGCGACACAGACGACACCGTCAATGCGTCCCCACGCGTCCATTGCGGCCTGGACGACGTGTGAACCACCTTCCATGGTCGACACGTCATCGGCGACGGCAATGGCTTCCCCGCCAAGGGCAACGATTTCAGCGACAACAGCATCGGCAACTGCGGAAGTGGGATCTTCTCCTGCCATCCCTACGCCATAGTCAGCAACGACCACCTTGCCGCCTTCGGCCGCAACGGCGAGAGCAACGGCACGACCAATGCCGTTGCCGGCTCCAGTGATCGCGACGACCTTTCCTTCAAGAAAATTCCCCATTGCAGCCCCCAAGTAGTGAGATCGAACGAGGGCCAGATTACCCCGTTGGTCGAGATGCGGTAGAACGTGTTCTAGCAAGTGAGCAAGAGCGGAGGTGCTTTGCTCATCAAGGAGGGGAATCATGGGCGATCTCGGATTTTGGGCAATAGCGCAGGAGCACCCGGACCATCTGGCACTGGTTGCCCCTGATGGCCAGGAACTGACAGCGGGCGAGTTGCTTGGGCGCTCAAATCAGGTCGTCCACGCGCTGCGCGGATTCGGCCTTGTGCCTGGAGATGTTGTGGCGACATTGCTCCCGAACGGCATTGAATACCTCGAGCTCTACCTCGCTTGTCTGCAGGCCGGCTGGTATCTCGTTCCGATCAACCACCACTTGGTTGGACCTGAAATTGGCTACATACTTTCTGACTCCGGGGCGAAGGTCTTCGTCGCGCATGAGCGATTCGAAGACGCTGCTCTCATTGCCGCCGAAGAAGCAGAGATCGCGTCGAGCACGTGCCTAGTTGTTGGCGAAATCCTCGGCTTCAATGACTATGCCCGGCTTCGTTCAAACCAACCAACAACGAACCCAGAGCACCGAACCCTCGGTGATGTCATGAATTACACCTCGGGAACAACCGGAAAGCCAAAGGGCGTCTACCGCAAGTTGTCCGGCATTGTTCCGGAAGAAGGTGCGCTCGGACTCGTTGGACTGCTGTTCCTCTTCGGGATCATGCCGGAAGATGGCAACGTCCACATCATTGGTTCGCCGCTCTATCACACTGCCGTGACGAGATTTGGTGGGGCATCGCTCCACATGGGCCACACCATTGTCTTGATGGACAAGTGGACGCCAGAAGCCATGTTGCAGCTGATTGAGAAATACCACGTGACGACGAGCCACATGGTGCCCACTCAGTTCCATCGCCTGCTGGAGCTTCCCGAGGCCACCCGAGCGAAGTACGACGTTTCAAGTCTCCGCCACATGATCCACGCCGCCGCTCCGTGTCCAATTGACACCAAGCGAAAGATGATCGAGTGGTGGGGAGAATCCATCGACGAGTACTACGCCGCCTCTGAGGGTGGAGGCTCGGTCGTCAATGCAAAGGACTGGCTGACGAAGCCCGGAACCGTCGGACGTGCGTGGCCAAATGCCGAGCTCGCCATTTTCGACGACGAGGGAACGCGTCTCGAAGAGCCAGGAGCCATTGGGACGGTCTACATGGCAATGGCGAATTCCAGCTTTGAGTACCACAAGGATAAAGAAAAGACCGAGAAGAACCGAATCGGTGCGTTCTTTACTGTTGGAGATATTGGTTACCTCGATGAGGACGGTTTCCTCTTCCTCTGCGATCGGAAGTCCGACATGATCATCTCTGGTGGGGCGAATATCTACCCAGCAGAGATCGAAGCCGTCTTTCACGGAAACGACAAGGTCGCGGACGTCGCGGTGTTCGGCATTCCGGATGATGACTGGGGTGAGCGAGTGCACGCGGTTGTCGAGCCTGTTGCCGGCGTTACCGGAGACGCAGCCCTCGAAGCGGAACTCCTTGCCTACTGTGCCGACAAGTTGGCAAAGTTCAAGACCCCAAAGGCAATCGACTTCCAAGAGAGCCTTCCACGTGACCCCTCAGGCAAGCTCTACAAGCGGAAACTACGTGATCCATTTTGGGAAGGTCGAGAACGAGCAATCTAGATGGCACCGCTTCGAAGCTTCGTGGTGAGCGGGACCACCTCTGCCAAGCCTGACGAGATCTGGAAGCTCATCTCCGACGGCATGACCTGGCCGGCATGGTCGCCAATTGGCTCGTGCACTCGTGAAGGACTTGACGTACTCGGCAACGAGCAGGTTGGCACCTTCAGAACGTTCAAAACTGGCTTCGTCGCAAGTTACGAAGAAGTCACGGCAATTGAAGTGGAGCGGAAGTTCACGTACTCCCTCCGAAAGGGCATGCCGCTCCTCGATCACGAAGCATCCATTGAACTCTTGGAACAGGGAGACAAAACGCTGGTCACTTGGTCAGAAACTTTTCGACCAAAGATCCCCATGACAGGAGCCTTCTACGAGTGGTTCCTTCGCTCCTTTATTACCAAGTGCCTGAATGGGCTCTTGAAGGCTGCGAGTCGTTAACCCTCTGCGTCTTCGGGACGCAGTCCGTTCTCCGCTGTTCCGTCAACGAAGCTTGCAAGTTCAGGGTCAAGCACTCCCCTGCCTGCGCGCTCCGCATTCGCTGACACAATTCCGAGCATTTGATTCGGAGGAACTTCGATGAACAAGCCTTCGGCCTCTGCGGTTACGACGCCGTTACAAGAGATGGTTGCCTTCGTCAGGATCTTTCGGCCTTCTTGATGCTGAAAGCGTGCCTCGAGATCGAGATCCATGAGCAGTGGAGTTGGCTTGCGATATCGAACGGTGAGCGTTCCCGTCATCCCTGCGTGACCCGAGATGATGTTGGCGTTGCCAAGCAATTCATCAAAGAGCAGTGAAATCACGCCGCCATGGACACACGTTGGTGGACCTTCATACGCGAGCGGCACATTGGCCAGGCCTCGAATCATTGGGGTCCCGTCTTCGGTGACATCCGCCCAGTATTTGACCGGGACCGACAAGGGATTCGCATGTCCAGCCATTGGAGAGGTCCAGAAGTAGTCCTGAGGATGACCTTCGGCGATCGGATGACCACGAGGCCGTCGTCCCGGCGACGCCGCAGCTTCAAGATCGCTCGCCATTGCTTCGAGCGATTTAGCGGCAGACGTCAAGGCAGCATCGTCGACCACGCGACCTACTGCCAGATTGATCAAGACTCGAAGTGCTGCGGCGAAACGATTCTGCGGTGAAGGCCGAACGGAGAACGGCTCTTCATTTCGAGAAGCTGCGGGCGTCTCGCTCATTTCTTTTGGAAGTTCGGTGGACGCTTCTCGGCGAAGGCCAACATCCCTTCCTTTGAGTCATCGGTGGCAAAGATGGGCCAGCCATGTTCGAGTTCGCGAGTGAGGCCATCCACCTCACTCATTCCTTCAGTTTCGGTCACCGATCGGAGCACGGCTTCAACGGACAGTGGCGCATTGGCAGCGATCATGTTGCCAAGTTCCATTGCCTTGTCGAGTGCCGTGCCATCTGGAACCACATGGCCAATCAGCCCAACGGCTTTCGCTTCTTGGGCTGCCATGTGCCTTCCGGTGAGCAGGAGATCCATCGCAACCGTGTACGGAATCTGACGCCGAAGTCGAACCGTTGATCCACCGAGTGGGAAAAGTCCGCGTGCAACTTCCGTCACGCCGAATACCGCGGATTCACCAGCAACTCGAATGTGGGTTGCTTGGAGGATCTCGGTGCCACCAGCGAGCGCGTAACCCTCGACTGCCGCAATGAGTGGCTTTCGCAAGCTGTAGTGACGCAACAGCGCTTTCCAGTGCAAGTCCGGATCTTCCGCCATGCGTTGTTGGTAGATCGCATCCTCAGGATTATCGGAACGCTTCAGATCCATGCCGGAACAGAAGGTTCCTCCTGCGCCGGTGAGAATTGCGCAACGAATGTCGTCATTCGAGTCGATCTCGTTCCAGGCATCAACCATCCCAACGAGCATCGGGACGCTCAACGCGTTCTTCTTCTCTGGACGATTCATCGTGACAACGGCAACGTGTCCCCGCACCTCGAAGGTGAGATTCTCTGTTCCAATTGCCATAGTGCTAGATCCGCTCGATGATCGTGCCGGTTGCGACGGCGCCGCCACAACACATCGAGACAAGACCAAATTGCTGGTCAGTTCGCTCGAGTTCGTGAAGGATGGTCGTGATGAGGCGGGCTCCCGTTGAGCCAACTGGGTGACCAAGAGCAATTGCTCCTCCGTTGACGTTGACCTTGTCCCAATCAACGTTGTGAGACTTACCCCAACTCATCACCACACTGGCAAAAGCTTCGTTGACTTCAAAGAGATCAATGTCGGCCATCGTCATACCGGCCTTGTTCAAGACTGCGGTGGTGGCGGCAATCGGGCCATCGAGGTGGTAGTAGGGATCTGAACCAACGAGCGCCTGGGCCACGATTCGTGCCCTCGGGCGAAGTCCTTCCGCCTTGGCACGCTCTTCTGACATCCAGAGAACCGCTGCAGCACCGTCGGAGATTTGCGAAGAGTTCCCTGCGTGATGCATCCCATCCGGCAGCACCGTCCGAAGGTTGGCAAGCCCTTCCTTCGTGGTTTCGCGCGGTCCACCGTCCTTGGCCACGAGTTGCATGCCGTGTTCATGCACGCCCATCACGCCTTCTTCACCAACGATTGGTGCTTCAACCGGAATGATTTCTCGATCGAATCGTCCTTCAGCCACGGCAATCGCCGCCTTGCGCTGGGACTCAAAGCCAAGCCAATCAACGTCTTCACGGGTGATGCCGTACTTTTGACTGATTCGCTCGGCAGCATTGAATTGATCAGGCATGTCCCATGGGAATTCTGGTGGCTTTGAAGAGCCTGGGCCGTTCATAGCGTTAGCGCCAAGTCCAACGTGACTCATCGCCTCAACACCGCAGGCCAAACCAACGTCAATGGCACCAGCCACGATGAGGTTGTTGATCATGTGGTTGGCCTGCTGGGCTGAACCGCACTGGCAGTCAATCGTCGTCGCCGACGTTGTGTAGGGAAGCTTTTGCGAGAGCCAAGCGGTCCTCGTCACGTTTGACGCTTGCTCTCCAGCTTGGGTGACGCAACCACCAATCACCTGCTCAACAATCACCGGGTCAATGCCTGCGCGCTCCATGACGCCGACCTGAGCATGCGCCAAAAGATGAGCTGCATGCAGCCCCGAAAGTTGGCCGTTTCGTTTCCCAATGGGAGTGCGGCCTGCTTCAACAATGACGGGATTAGCCATGATTCCTCCAGGAGTCAGGATCAAGTTCAAACGAGAACATGTTCTGGTTTTTTAACCTAGCAGGGGTGTCCTCACGGCAGAGATTGACCTCCTCATTCTCAAGACAACGCATGTTGAAAAGGGCGTCACAACCGATCTGCAAACTGCGTACAGACGGAGTACCAAGGTGTTCGTCAACCGTCATTGAGCGCTCGAATGACATGCCGAGGCTTTCGAGGTTGACGACACTGCCGGTGGCCGCTGTGTCCTTCAAACCGTTTTCAGGAGTCGAAGTCGGTGTTGAGGGCTCGATTCGGAACAACCACGCTCAAGCGAGGCGCCGAAGCACCAAAAAGGGAGCACAACGTGTCGACTACTTCCATGACCTCAACCAATCTGCACATCCATTTTCTCCTCGATCGATCGGGTTCCATGGCTTCAATCGCCTCAGATGTCATTGGTGGCTTCAATCAGTTCCTCAAGGGGCAGAAAGCAAACGGGTCGGACGCGGTGATGACGCTGGTCCAGTTCGACAGCCAAGATCCACAAGAGGTGCTCGTTGACGCCCTCCCAATCAGAACCGTGAAGCGGCTCAGCAGTTCAACGTTCGTCCCAAGAGGATCGACGCCATTGTTCGATGCACTTGGCCAACTGCTTTCCAATGCATCTTCCCGAGTGGCTTCACGCGCCAAAGAGGGACTCCGTCCCGAGGAACAGCTAGTCGTGCTCTTCACCGATGGTGAAGAGAACGCAAGCACGGAGTTTTCCCTCAAGGCGATTCGAAAGCTGATCACCACCAAGGAGGCACTCGGTTGGGGATTTCTCTACCTCGGTGCGAATCAGGATGCCTTTCAATCTGGTGGTGACTTGGGAATCTCACGGGGCAACATTTCGAACTTCGCTGCGGATTCAGTTGGAAGTGCCTTGGCATTTCAAGATCTCGATGCGAACATCTCCGCTCATCGCGCCTTCTTGCGAAGCGGTGGCGAGCGAAAGACTTCGGATCTCTTGAGCCAGCGCCTTGCCGAAGAGGATTTCAACGAGCGGACATAGTTGGACGACGCACCAAAACTTCTGCGAAGGTAAAGACCGTTCAGCGATCGCAGGGGGAACGATGCAGGAATATCCAGTCAAAGTCGGCAGCATGTTGTTCACGATGGTGGACCCAAACGTCGGTCACGAAGTTGCTTACAACCGCTGGTATGAGCGAGACCACTTCTATGGCGGTTGCATGGTCGGTCCTTGGATTCTTGCGGGAAGTCGTTGGGTGTCGCCAAGAACGCTGAAGGACAAGCGCTTCCCTACAACGTCTCCCTTCGCAGAGCCGGTCGATGCCGGCAGCTACGTCGCGATCTACTTCATTCACGCTGGCCACGTGAAGGAGCATTTCGACTGGGCGGGGAAGCAAGTAGTCGAGCTCTACAAAGACGGACGTGGCTTTGCCGAACGAAGCCACGCGCATACGTGCCTCTATGACTTTGCTGACGCCGTCTATGCCCCGGATGAAACCGTCTCGATCGAACTGGCACTCGATCACCGATTCAAGGGAATGTTCACCATCGTCACCGAGCCAAGCGACGACACAAGTGACGAAGCGCACTTGGCCGAAGTGCAGTCAACCCTTGCAAGCCAACTCTTTACCGATCCGGCCGTCCGTATTGTTTCCTCGTGGCGCCTTCGAGGCGATGGCGTGAAGGGGGAAGGTGCCCCTATGAAGCTCGGCACTGACGGGGGGAATGATCGGAGATTGGTCAACCTCGTGTTCGTGAATTCGCCAGACGGATCGGCATGGGACGTTGCTCGCGCTGCCGCCGATGCGCTCGATGAGAGCGGTGTCGCAAAGGTCACGTTTGCAAGCCCGTGGTATCCAACCAACATTGGGACTGACGACTTCACCGACCAGCTCTGGTAGTTCTGTAGGTTCGCACTCAGAATCCCTTCAGTTGAGGGCGTCAATCGCCTCCAGAACCTTCTACTTTTAACTGATGGCGACTTCTGCCCAGATCAAGCCAACTTCGGCGTCTCGAAAGAACGCGTTGAAGACTCGTCGAGCGTTTGAGATCTCGCCTCGAATTGTTGCGGGCATTCTCGTACTTGGAATTCTTGGACTCCTCGTCACTGCATGGTTCGTCCATCAGCCCACCGGCTTTCGCCCTTGGCTCTTCGAAAACCGTTATGTCAACGTTTTCGATGACCTCCTAGCTCGTCGCCAGCAAATCTTGACCCTGAAGGCCACGGGGAATATTTATGAACCCTTTGGCGCGCAGGCATTCACCTACCCTCCTGGGGCAATCTTTGCGTTCTACTGGACCACATGGATTGGTGTTTCCGCCGTTCCCCTGACTTGGACCGTGCTGTCACTTGGCTCAATGGCCGCTTCATTCGCGATGGTGCTTCGCTCCTTTCATCGAATAAAGCGCACGCTTGCCTTTGCTCTTGGCTGTTGGCTCACCCTTCTCACCTTGGCGTTCTATCCACCGTTCGCAGAAGGCATTGAATTCGGGCAGCTCGCGCCAATGATTCTTTCGTTAGTTCTCCTTGATGAATTGATTGTTCGAGGAAAAAAGCGTGGAATTGCAGTTGGCTTGGCAAGTGCCATCAAGCTCTACCCGCTGGTGTTCGTTGTCGCTTGGGCAATTCGCCGACAGTGGAGAGATGTTGCAACGGCGCTAGGGACATTCTTCGGCGCTACCTTGTTTGCTTCCCTTCTGTGGCCGAAGAGCGGACGGAGTTTCTTCGTCGATCTGCTTTGGAATGGCAAGGACTTCCAACACATGTCGGACAACGTCGCAACGTTCGTTGCGAGTCAAAGCGTTTCGGCGATACTGACGAGGCCTCCGATTGGACTCTCCACTCAAGGCCAACTTCCTGCCTATTTCCTTGCTGGCGTCCTTGGACTGCTTGCCCTCTACGGCGCACACCACCTCTGGCTACAAGGAGCCCGCCTTTCCTCAGCAGTCATCCTGCTCACGGCGTCGTCGGTTTGTAGTCCAGTTGCATGGGACCACTACTTTTCATACGCACCGCTTGTTTGGTGGGTAGCAGTTGAGGCAGGAAGTCGGAGTCGACTTAGAGTTGCGTCAATCGTTGCAGGGGCCGTCTGGCTCGTTCCATGGAACTTCTTTCGACGTGAGCCTTCTACCACTCCATGGATTGCCTTCTACGAATTCATCTCGAGAAATGCCATTGGTTTCGCGGCAATTGCGTTGATTCTCGCCGCAGCGTTCGATGCGTGGCGCCCACGTCAGGTCGAAGTTCCCGCCCAAGAGCTCTCGTTGGCGGCTTGACCGTCGGGAATGTTTGAGCGGTATCGGCATTCTCTTCCCTGAACGAATTGAGCGTTGACGTGAACCACAACCGTGAAGTCCGAGACGAGCTTCGGCAACCTGCACTCGACCTTCGAGCGCTCATTCCTGACGTCATTCGAGGTCAGGCCCAAGTCACGACAGCAGCTATGGCTCCCGGGGAACTTGATGCTGGCACCAAGGAACTTTTGGCGCTCGTGATTGCCATCACCAGAGAGTGCGATGGTTGCATCGTTGCCCACGCAAGAGGAGCAGTCCGCCATCGCGTCACTCGTCAACAAGTTGCCGAAGCGATTGGTGTCGCGATTGCGATGAACGGGGGTCCAGGCACGGTTTGGGGACCTCGAGCACTCCGTTCGTATGACGAAGCCATTGCCGATCGCTCTCAACCAACGGCATCCGCATAACGACGGTTAAACCTGCCTCGTTCTTGCGAGGATGAAGTGCTAGACCAACTGCAACCCTTATGGCCCGCTCAAGCGGATAATTGTTGAAAGAACGCATGGAGAGAGTGACGTTGTCAAAGATTCGTCGGAGTACGCAGCGCAGGTTCATAGGACAACATCGGCGGACCCTTCTTGCAGGTGCGGTGATTCTTGGTTCAGTAATCCTGCCGGTTGTTGGCAGTGACGTTGCCGGAGCCGCACCGACGTTGACGTCAATTACTTCACTGAAGTTCCACCCCACCTTTGGCGGAACGTCAGTCCATTCAGTTGTTCTGTCTAATGGTTCGATTGTGGTCGACAACAGTCGAGACGGCTCCGTGATCCAAATGAATGCCGACGGCACGAATCAGCGCGTGTGGGCTACAGGCCTTCTCGGCCTCGGGGGAATGGCGACCTACACCGTCCAGACGTCCCCCCTTCAGGAGTTCATCTACATCGCCCATGCCGGCAATGGCAACACCCAACTTGGGGGTGTGTACCGCTTCAATGCCGATGGCACTGGGCAGATCAATCTCTCTGATGCAGCAATCATCAATCCGCAAGATGTGGCGACTGATGCGACCGGGAATGTCTATGTTGCCGATTCCGGGTCGCAAACGGCCGCCTCCCAACTCTTCCAACTGACCTTTTCAAATAGTTGGGGTCTATCGTCTGTTGCGTCGCTTGCAAGCCAACAATTCCCAAGTTCCGCCTCGCTGAATTCGGTAACCGTTGATCCAGTGTCCGGCGACATCTTCGTCAGCGACCAATGGAACAGCTGGATTGACCGAGTCACGCTTCCAGGGCCAAACAACCAACCTCCGGCGACAATGAGCAACTGGGCTCGCACCTATCTTCCTGATGCCTTGACGATTTCCGGATCGAATCTCCTCATTGGCGATTCCTTGAATCAGCTTTACAATCCCCAGGTCAGATCACTTGCCCTCTCAAATGGTGCCGCAACAACACTGACCGATATGCCCCAGGGTGTTTACACCGACCTCACCGTTGCACCATCTGGACTGGCGGGAGTTTCAGCTGGGTCGCTCTTCATTGGCGAGCAGTCTCTGGTGAACGATCCAGCCAATCCGGGCCAATGGACAGGGGAGGGTGTACTCCTTCATGCAAGCAGCGACGGCAGTAACCAAATCAAAATCGCAATCGGAAGTAATGCAGGCACCTCTCGATTCTCCGCTCTCGCGTGGGATGGGGCTACCGGGAAACTTCTTGTGGCCGACGAGTGGCTTGGCACTGTCTACGCTGAAAACGCTGACGGCTCGAATCCCGCAGCACTCATCACTGGTTGGTCCAATGACGGGCTCGACTACATCACCCACCTAGCCGTCGACGCGACCTCAGGAACTATTTTCGTTGGGTCACTAGACGGGACCGTCCGTTCCTTCACCGCGAACGGTGGAACTGAGGCTCAGGGGACGCTCCTGACTGGAGGTCTCGTCCCGAGCGGCGTCACGGCAATGGCAGTTGTCGGCACCCAACTTCTTCTCGGGAATTACTCCGGAATCGTTGCAGCTCCTATTGGGAGCAACAATTTTGCGACGTGGGCATCACCAGGCGCTGTCTCCGCCATGACCCTCGCCACCGACGGACGCCTCTATGCCACGACGTCAGACTCAACGATGTGGTCATATGCCGCTGATGGTACGGACGGAAAGATGTTCACCCTTCCAAATAACTCAGTACCAAGGGCGATTTCGAGCGATGCACTAGGTCGAATCTTTATCACCGACTCCAGTTATGGACTCGTTGAGGCATCCTCATTGGGGATCACTCCCTTTGTTTTGGACAACTCACAGAACTACCTTGGGACTGCAAATGACGCCTCAGGGCATGTCTTCGTCGCTGACTCTTTGGATGTCAACGCGTTGGCTATTGAGGCCCCTCCAACGGTGACTTCGCTCGTCAGCGCAACCGGTACTTCGGGCGTGAACTCATCGATCACCATCAACGGCACTGGTTTGAGCAATGCCACTGTTGTTGACTGGCTGCAAAATGGTTCGGTTGCGTCGTGGAATCCGCCAAGCGCTGTTTCTGCTTCGCACCTCACCGTCTCGGTTCCGACCTATCTTGCGCCCGGCACCTACAACATTGTCGTCGTGACGCCAGGTGGACCTTCTGCATTGAGTAATAGTTCAGTCTTTACCGAACTCTCGGGTCCGCCGATTGTCAGTTCTGCATATCCAAGCAGCGGATCGATCAATGGTGGTACGTCCGTCACCCTTTACGGTCAGTACTTCAGTGGCGTCACCGCGGTCAGTTTTGGCGGCCGTCCTGCCACAGCTTTTATCGTCAACTCTGGAAATTCGATCACCGCAGTTGCTCCAGCGTCGACGACCGGCGGAACGGTTGATATTCGAGTCACCTCGGCTCGGGGTACGTCAAGCATCGCCGCGTATGACCGCTTTACTTACACCGGACCATTGATTACCGCGGTGTCACCTTCCTTTGGTCGGAGTGTCGGTGGAGACCTTGTGACGATTACTGGTGTTGGTTTGAGTACCGTTACGCAGATTCGATTTGGAACGACAGCAGTTGGAGCAGGTGCGTTCACCGTGCAGACGTCGACGAAAATTGTCGTGAAATCACCTGCACATGGCGCTGGGTTCGTTCAACTGGTCGCCACAGGGCTTCAAGGATCTTCGGCGCTTTCGATCGCACCAACTCCACCCAATGGCTTCACGTATCAAGGTTTACCAACCGTGACGAAACTGCTCCCGAAGACGATTCCACACGGTTTTGCGAAAACGGTCGTGATCACTGGAACTGGTTTTCTTGGAGCTTCCAAGGTCATGGTCGGCACGGCCACTGCAACAATCAAGCCCGGCGGAACGTCAACCAGCATGACGATTCTCACGAAAGCACTCCCGAAGGGTTCCTACGGCGTGCTTGTCACGACAGCGTCAGGCACTTCGGTCAAAACCGTTGCATCGACACTGACAGTCTCGTAGCGAGCAATCGCCGAAGCGGCCGTGTCGCACGAGGCAACAGTGGAAACGCGGCTTGCAGGTATTCAGACCTAGGCTTCGCGTATGCGCGCATCGGTCAACCTTCATATGAATACCTCGCCTGAAAAGGTATGGGGCCTCGTCAGCGACATCACCAAAATGGGTGAATACAGCCCAGAAGTGGTCGAAGCCGAGTGGCTCGGCGGAGCAACCGGTCCTGCCGTTGGCGCGCTCTACCGAGGCCATGTGAAGCGCAATGAGAACTGGCCCGTCCTTTACTGGACGACGTGCAAAGTTACCGAGTGTGTTCCTGGTCAAGTCTTTGAGTTCGCCGTCATGATGGGCGACAAGGCCGTCAACACCTGGCGTTACGAGTTCAAGGCGTCGCCGTCCGGTGGAACTGATGTCACCGAATCATTCGACATGGGCGACAGTCTTCTCACCAAGTTGTGGCGTCCCATTGGTGGTGCTCTCCGAGAGCGACGAAACGCCCGTGACATGCTCCGAACTCTTGAAAACGTCAAGAAAGTTGCTGAACGCCCGTAGACCTCAATCCTCTTCGGCGTTGCCGCAATGGTGCCTGAAGAGATCTTCGAGGGTTACTTCAGCGGCATGCCGGTAGTTCCTGAAACCACCGGATGCACTTCGATTGGCGAGCATCCCGGCATGACTGCCTCGACCGTGACGGACTCCATCGCATTTGGTGGAGTGACGAGCAACCGTGGATACGACGGACAAGTGGTGTTGTTCCCACTTGGCACGTCCGTCCCTTCGACGATGGCAGATGCCGACTGACCATGAGCAAGCGTGACCAGTTGCGGAGTTGGTACGCCAACGAGGTACCCGCTGAGGGTCCGAATCGCTTGGACTGCTTGAGCTCCAGATGACGTGAGCGCTGCCACACCTGGATACCCCACTTCAACACATGGACTCGAGGACGTGTTCGTGAAAATGAGCACCACTCCGATATGCCCCATTCCAGAATTGCTCGACGTCGAAATGGAGAGTTGGCTCGTCGAACAAGTGGCAACTGTGACCGCCAACGTTGTGGTTGTCACACGTGACGTTGTCGTCGTTGAGACAGGAACCGTTCCTGAGTTCCCACAGGAGGAGAGGCCAATTGCTGCCACCGCGAGACCTGCGACCACGACGAATCTGCGCATGTCATTGTCCTCTGTTCCCTTCCGACCGTAGCAGGCATCGGCTTGGAGAACTCAGGCCATTTCTCAAACTTCAACCTTCTGGATCGGTCATTTCTCGATCTCGGGTGAGATGGTTGTTCAAGGGGGAATTCAAATACCGTTGCGTCCAAATATTGGTTCTAGTTCCCACGAGGAAATTGGAGTCCAGAAAAAGCTAGCCGGCAGATCGTCCAAGGTCTCCTACTCGGAGCAGCTACCGACCCAATTCTCGGGTTTCGTCGCGACCTCGCTCATCCAACATCTCCAGGAGCATGAAATGAACCTTCGGAAGAATCAGTCGTTGAGGGTAGTACTGCTCCAATAATTCGAGTCCTTCTTCGGCAGTGGTGAATCCGCACAGATTGTAGAGAAATCGAATGTCATCCTGATCACGTTCTGTTCGCGATGCCAATAATTTCATTGCCAGAAGGAAGCGAGGCGAGGCGGCCGCGACGCTAAGAAACGTCCCTTCAAACACCGCAATGCGGTCAGGGTCTTCCCCAGGAATAAACGCCTTTACGCCGTCATTCAACCAATCGAACTCAAGTCCCAAGTCGCGACCCACCTTCTTGGCGACCTCCCGAACAACGTCCGAAGGCGCAAAGACGGCATCAACATCAACCGTCGAACGTCGTGCATCGTATGCGATCGCCATTGCGGCACCCCCGACAACGAAGAGTTCCGCTCGAACCCCTCGCCGGGCCAATTCCTCATCCATGGCGTTGAGTGCTTCGAGCAATTCCTGTCGTCCAAGGCTCCGCTTCATGCGTAGGTGAGCGCTCCACTATTTATGAAGACGCCACGCCGAGCGAAAGAGATCGGTGAACTTGCCAAAGCGTCAGCTTCGAGTCCTCGAAGGTTGGCAATGAACCAGAACTCGTCAAGAAATCGCGATTCATCTTCAACCCAAACTGGTGGAACCACTTGTCGAACTGCACACGAGTACTCGACCAATGCTGCCAGGAGAGCATCAAATCGACAACTTCCTGTTGGCCCTGGTTCAGAAGAAACCATCGCATCCCGAACCTCCAAGGTCGAGACGTCATACCGCTCGACAATGCGAAAAGCCAGACGAATGGCCATCGCCTGATCGCCTTCCTCGAGACACTTGGCAATTTCAGCCGCAATTTCGCTAACGGTTGACTCGGTCCACATGGTCAAATCCTACGGCAGCCTTGTCACATCGCAAGGTTCAGAGGTGCTCGAAAGTGCGAGAGGGCTTCCCCAACCCAGCCTCCCAAGGTTACTATTCACCGCACTACTTCAGCAGGTGCTTACTGATGACAATTCGCTGGACCTCGTTCGTGCCCTCATAGATTTGACTGGATGGTCAAAATGCCGTTCGTCAAGATGACGACTCCGGCGTCAATGACTCGTAGGAACGCTCTCTAGAGGTAATCCTCGAAAGCAAATGAGTTCAGGATCTGCCGTTCTCGGAGTTGTGCTGCCTCGGTCGCGTTGAGACAAGCTTCTTCAGCAGCACTCAACCACTGAGTCTCAATGACGTCAATCTGGTGGTCGATGATTTCCCTTGCGTCTGCCTCAGTGAGCAAGAACTCGTGCGCGGACGCGACACAGGTTGCAAATTGGCTTCGCCGGCTCGCTCGGCTGAGCGGGTCCACCTCTCGCCCAATGGCCATTGCTTGGGCTGCTTGGCCACCTGATCTTGGTTGTGGACAGATGTCATACGCAGGTGTGAGGGTCAGGGACTCACCGTTCCAAAAGGCGGCATGGTTTCGAGCATGATCATCGGTGTTGCTGACGCAGATGTTGAAAACAATGCGACCGAACAGTTCGCGAAGTGTCGCTACAGGTTGCTCAAAGCGAACGCGAATGACGTCGGCGAGTGCTGGGTACGTGGCATATCGACCCATCATCTCGTCGAGTTCAAGCATGGTCAGCGCCGAGACCATCAAGGTTCGTTGGCCCAAGAAATCGGTTCGATCAAATCGCTCAACCAGCAGCACGTCTTTGCCGACAGAACTCACGACGGTTGACTTGGCAACGTCGAGCCCCACGCGACGAGCCAGAGCCATAGCAACCCCCTCAGCCTTTACCACGGGGAACTGGTCTGTCGTCGACGAAAACTTCGCAATGAGTCCCCGATTTCCATCGGCCAGCAGAGCCTTTGGCCGTGCGCCGCCAATTGCAGATCCTTGGAAGAGCGCCTCGTCAAGTTCTGGCGAGAAAGGCTCGCCGGCTTCAAGGCGCGCTGCTGCCTCCATCAACTCTTCGAGGCTGCCCCCGGCCGTGCGCGGAACGTACAGGTCTGCACGAGCCTGGAAGTCCAAGCCGCCGATGCGGTCTGAACCCGACTCGAGGAGGTAGGTGAGGTCGTGGAGCTCGAACGCACCTTGGCTGCCAGCTCCAAAGCGCCGGTAATCAATGACTCGACGACCCCAAGAGTCCGGTGCACCATCGGTGATGCACCCGGCAATTCTGAGGCTCTCGAGCGGCGCGATCTGCCCGCTTCGGAGAGGAAGTTCCGGCAAGTACAGCGGGATTGCATCAGGTCTACTTCGGTAGCTGGCGCCATAGGTGAACGAGGTGGACTGCCCCTCGGCGGTCAGCACGCCTGCAACGACTGGCTCGGTCGCGCCTGGCAACCACACCCACACGTAAACGTTGGGTGTCCCGTTAGAAGGCATCGCTGATCACCTTGTGACGTGAACGCACGCGCTCTGGGATGAGTGCCAGCTGTTGTTCAGCTTGGACCAAGATGCGTCGAAGTTCGCGGTGGTCTGGAGTGAAGAGAGGAACACCAAGGAGCGTTGCGACTTCGAAAACTGAACCGATGACGACTGAGGAATCGCCCCTCTCGATCTTGCGAAGGGTGATGACGGAAATCCCTGCGCGCTCAGCCAAGTTCGCTGCCGTCCAGCGTCGCTCCCTTCGGGCAAGAGCAATTTGAGCTCCAAGGACACGTATGGCGTCGAGCGTCTGGGGGTGATGGGCGTGCGGCTTGCGCATAAATCTCCTGAGAACAAGCCTTAGAGTATCACTTAGATGCTTAAATGATTTTTAACTATCACTGCCGAGTTCGAGAGTTGCGTGGATGTTCCCAAGAATTCGTTAGTGGGGACATCTTTGGCGAGGGCTCAATCCTGGGCCTCGATGGGCGACCAGAGAAGGCCATTCCTCTCATTCGACGTTGTTAGCCAAGGAGTCGCTTGGAAATGACCACTCGCTGGACCTGGTTCGTGCCTTCGTAAATTTGGGTGATCTTCGCATCACGGAGGTAGCGCTCGACCGGGAAGTCCTTGGTGTAGCCATACCCGCCGAGGAGTTGTACGGCGTCGATGGTCACCTGCATTGCGGTGTCGGATGCAAATGCCTTGGCCATCGCGCCGAACATGGTGAGTTGACCATCAGGATCGGAATCAACCATGGCGCAGGCGCGGTAGACAAGTGCTCTTGCTGCTTCGGTCTTGATCGCCATATCCGCCAACATGAACCTGAGCCCCTGCAGTTCTGAGATCGGTCCGCCGAACGCCTTTCGAGTCTTCATGTACTGCGCGGCATATTCGGTGGCACCCTGAGCGATTCCGACGGCTTGGGCTCCAATCGTCGGGCGAGACCGGTCGAGGGTGTGCATGGCGATCGTGAAGCCTTGGCCTTCCTCGCCAATCAAGTGACTCTTTGGAACTCGCACGTTGTCAAAGACAATCTCGCCCGTCGGACTTGCGCGAAGTCCGAGCTTGTCTTCGAGCTTCGGGACCTGGACGCCCCAGTCCTTCTCAACAAGAAAACAGGAGATTCCTCGACTTCCAGCCGCCATATCCGTCTTCGCAAACACGGTATAGGTGTCGGAGATCCCGGCATTGGTGATCCAGTACTTCGAACCATTCAAGATGTAATCGTCACCGTCTCGGTCCGCCCGGCAACGCATTGAAGCAACATCGGATCCAGCATCTGCTTCAGAGAGGCAGTAGCTCCCTTGGAAATCGCCACTGGCAATCTTCGGAAGATACGTGCTCTTCAGCTCCTCAGAGCCAAAGTTCATCACCGGCAACATCCCAAGTTTTGAAATCAGCATCGTCACGGCGGTTGAGGCACAGTGCCGGGAGATCTCTTCGGTGGCGATTGCTTGAATCACCATGTCCGCGCCCTGGCCGCCGTAGGCCTCAGGGATGCCAAGACCACAAAGGTCGGCATCCTTCAAGGCATTGAAGGACGCCCAAGGGTAGGTTGCGGTTCGGTCGGCCTCATCAGCGTGGGGAGCAATCTTCTCGTCGGAGAAGGCGCGCATCATCGCCTGAAAACTGCGCTGGGTATCCGTAAGGTTGAAGGAGGACTCGGTCATCTGACCAATGTACCCACCAGGGCTTTGCCTCAGGCGCCGATTGCCTCATCAGTAGGCAGGGCAAGGGCCGCCTCAAGCGACAACGTGAGCGTTGATTCGGGAATTGAATCTGCGAGAAGGCGCTGGAGGGGATAGCTGTGCGACACACCGCTGAATCTGGTCTTTCGAAGGGCAACGAGTTCCGGTGCTGCGGTATCGAGAAATCCAAAGAGCGAGAGGGCCAAGCGAACGTCAAACACCTGCGGGGCGCGCCCAAACAGTGCAGCCCTTCGGCAAGCAATGGCCGCGGCTCCAACCTCTACATCGTGGTGGGACTCACCACTCGTGAGAACGAGCGAACTGGAGAGTCGATGGGCAATCGTCAACGCGAAGCCTTGACTCGGTCCAGGATGACCAAAGTGCGCACCAGCCTGCTCGACGGCAGGTTGCAATTCACCAGGCCGGTCGGCAGTCCATGACCTGACCGCAGACAACTTTTGTGCCGGCGGCCGGTGGGCAACGGTTGGATGCGAGAGGAAGGTTGGCTGGGTCATATCAAGGTCCATGCTACAAGAACGCCGGAGACGACCTTCGTTGAATGGCTAGTTGGCGGGGTGCAGAAGCGCAAAGACAATTGAGTCATACAGTGCTTGCCAAGAGGCCTCAATGATGTTTTCGGACACCCCAATCGTTGTCCAGTTTTGCCCTTCACTTCCCGAGTCAATCAACACTCGAGTGACGGCTCCCGTCCCTCTCCCGGTATCAACTACCCGAACTCGGTAGTCCTTCAGTCGGACAGACGAAAGTGCCGGGAAGGAAGGTTCAATTGCTTGTCGGAGCGCGCCATCGAGGGCGTTCACGGGACCATTTCCCTCCGCAGTAGCCACTACTCGCTCACCATTGACGAGCACTTTGACAGTCGCTTCCGTGGAAACGTCTCCCCCATGGCGACCGTCATGATGGTCGGTGATGACTCGGAAGGACTCAACTTTGAAGAAGTCCGGCTCCCAGCCACTGGCTCGGCGAAGCAACAACTCGAGCGAACCGTCGGCAACTTCAAAGTGGTAGCCCTGATACTCAAGTTCCTTTAGATCATCGAGAATCTGTCCCAAGATTGATGGGTCGAGCGAGAGGCCAAGTTCATCCGCCTTCATCGAAAGCGTCGATCGACCCGCCATCTCAGAAACAACGACTCGCATCGCATTGCCAACGAGACTTGGGTCCACGTGTTCGTAGAGGTCACGCCTGCGGGCGACGGCACTTGCATGGAGGCCACCTTTGTGGGCAAACACGCTCGGGCCAACGTAGGGCTGCTGCGGGTTCGGTGAAATATTGACCAGTTCCGCAATGACATGGCTCACGGAGGTCAGGCGCTCAAGGTTTTCCCTCGGAACCGTCGTGATGTTGAGCTTGAGCGAGAGATTGGCAATCGCCGCCGTTAGGTCGGTGTTCCCCGCACGTTCTCCATACCCGTTGACGCAACCTTGCACTTGAACTGCTCCCGCCCCAACTGCCGCGAGAGAATTCGCGACGGCGACGCCGGCATCGTTGTGGCAGTGGATACCAATGCCAACGGTCGAGACGTCAACCAGATCTTTGACAATGATCGACAGCCGATCAGGCAACGTTCCACCGTTGGTGTCACAGAGAACGAGGCGCTCGGCGCCATGATTCTCCGCTTCTCGTGCCACTCGACTCGCGAACTCTGGATTGTGGAGATAGCCATCAAAGAAGTGTTCGAGATCAACAAAGACTCGTTTGCCATGTGCTTGAAGGAAATCCACCGAGTCGGCGACCATCGCCACCGCTTCATCGAGTGACGTTCGCAGTGCATCTTCAACGTGTCGATCCCAGGCCTTGGCAACAATGCAAACAACCGGCGTGTTTGCATCGACGAGGGTTCGAAGTCCTTCGTCACTCTCGGCGCTACCACCCGGACGACGGGTTGAACCAAAAGCCACGAGTGTCGACCGCGAGAGCACCAGCTCTCGATGCGCCCGAGCGAAGAACTCCGAGTCCTTTGGATTTGCTCCTGGCCAGCCACCTTCAATGAAGGTCACCCCGAGGTGGTCAAGTTGCTCGGCAACCCGAACCTTGTCTTCAACCGAAAGAGAGATTCCCTCTTGTTGTGAGCCATCTCGAAGCGTCGTGTCAAAAATCTCGACCGACGCTGGCAAGGCAGGCAGATCGAAACCATGGGCATCATGGCCATGGACGTGCCCACCGTGGGAGTGGATGACCCCAGGCTTAGCTTTCGACACGGTCAAGCCAATGCTCATACTGCGGGAGTTCTCCACGAACTGCCGAGAAGTACGTCTTTTGGATCGCTGTCGTCATCGGGCCACGCTTGCCCTCGCCCACGATGCGATCATCAACTGCACGCACTGGAACAACTTCTGCCGCGGTACCGGTGAGGAATGCTTCGTCGGCCAAGTACAGGTCAGTCCGAAGGATCGTTCCTTGCCGGACTTCGTAGCCGAGGTCATTGGCAATGGTGATCACCGAGTCCTGGGTGATGCCCTCGAGCGCACCTGCATCTGAGCTGTGTGGGGTGTAGATCACGCCACCACGGATGACGAAGAGGTTCTCTCCCGTGCACTCAGACACTTGACCATCACTTGCCAACAGCACCGCTTCGTCGTAACCAGACTTCAGTGCCTCGACCTTGGCGAGCGAAGAGTTCACGTACATGCCAACACCCTTGGCTGCAGTTGGCATGGCGTTCGGGTCGTGACGCACCCAAGAGGAAACCTTGAGGGTGATGCCATTCTCGAGGCCTTCGTCACCAAGGTAGGCACCCCAGGGCCAAACGGCAATTGCGACCCGAACGGGACAAGGAAGTGGGTTGAGTCCCATCTCTCCGTAACCCAGGTAGACGAGTGGGCGAATGTAGCAACCATCACCCATGTCGTTGACTCGAACCATCTCTTTGGTGGCCTCGACGAGCTCATCAACGGTGAACGGAACGTCGATCATGAAGATCTTGGCGGAGTTGAAGAGTCGAACAATGTGTTCACGAAGTCGGAACACCGCTGGTCCACGATCCGTCTTGTAGGCGCGAATGCCTTCAAATGCACCGGTTCCATAGTGGAGTGTGTGGGTGAGCACGTGAACCTGGGCGTCTTCCCAGTTGACGATCTCTCCATCCATCCAGATCTTCTTCGTTGGGGTCAACGGCATTGCTACACCAGCCTCTCAATGATGGACCGAGTGACCTCGGTGGTCTTCCGGGGAACTCCTGCGTGTGCTGACGAATCTGCTGCAATGGCTGCGTCAATTCTCGTTGCAGCGCTCTCCTCACCAAGGAACCGGAGCATCAGCGTGGCTGAAGAAATCGTGGCAGTTGGATTGGCAATTCCCTTGCCCTCAATGTCGTGAGCAGCTCCATGAACTGGCTCGAACATTGAAGGACTTGTTCGGTCAGGGTTCAGGTTTGCCGACGAGGCAAACCCAACACCGCCCGATACGGCACCGGCAAGATCAGTCAGGATGTCCCCGAAGAGGTTGTCCGTGACGACCACGTCATAGCGTTGCGGCTGCTCAACCAAGTAGATGCAGGCTGCGTCGACGTGGTTGTAATCAACTGTGACTTCCGGGTAGTCGAGACGGACGGCATCAACTGTGCGCTGCCACAAACTCCCGGAATACGTAAGGACGTTGGTCTTGTGGACCAAGGTGAGGTGCTTACGGGTCCTGCTCTTTGCCAGCTCAAATGAGTAGCGCACACAACGCTCGACGCCAAAGCGAGTGTTCACGCTTCCTTGCGTTGCAATCTCGTGTTCGGTCCCGAACCGAAGAACGCCACCTTCGCCTGCATAGGAACCTTCGGTGTTCTCACGCACAACCACGAAGTCACATCCCTCGGCAATTGAGCCGGGCTGTCCATGAAATGGACGGTGATTGATATAGAGATCGAGGTCGAATCGGAGCTTCAACAAGAGGCCGCGCTCAAGGGTTCCACCGGGAATCCTCGTGTCACCAATTGCTGGGCCGATGGCTCCGAGAAGGATCGCATCAAAGGTCTTGAGTTCCGCCAAGGTCGACTCCGACAAGACTTCACCGTCTCGAAGGTAGCGAGCAGCACCGAGATCAAAGTTGGTTGCCTTGACCGTCACGCCTGCAGCCTCGATGACCTCGAGCGCAGCGGCAGTGACCTCAGGCCCAATGCCATCTCCACCAATGACTGCAATGTTCAAGGCTGACATTCGTATTCCACTTCTTTCCATTCAATGAGTACCGGACCCAAATGCCCCGGAGAACAGCAACGCCGCCCCAGGGGGCGGCAGGTACGGCGCGGAGTAACGACGCGCCTATTTCGAAATTCGTACCTCGAGGCGGTGCTCCATGTCGTTAGTCTCCCAAGAATTGAGGGCTCCTGTCAACGTGGGACCAGCTCCGGGGAATCACCTTGGTACCCACAACCTAGAATGAGGAATCGCAGCTCATTGAAGGAGCCCTATGGCGAACGAGCCACAAAAACTGACAAAGGTTACCTACGACCGCCTTTCCGAAGAGTTGGCCGACCTCACGACGCGAGGTCGAATTGACATTGCCAATGCCATTGAGGCTGCACGTGCTCTCGGAGATTTGAAGGAAAACGGCGACTACCACGCCGCAAAAGACACGCAAGGCAAAATGGAAGCCCGCGTTCGCCAACTGCAGTCCATGCTGAAGGACGCGATCATCGTCGAGGCCGAAGTCCCAAGTGACGGCACGATCACCGAAGGCGTGATCGTTGCGATCCGGTATCACGGTGACGACGAAGACGACGTCTCCGAGTATTTCTTTGGCTCCATTGAAGAGCGGAGCGGAGATTTGCCCGTCTTGTCACCAACCAGTCCAATGGGGAAGGCCGTGCACGGAAAAGCGAAAGGACATGAAGTGTCCTATGTCGCTCCGGGCGGCGAACTCACGATCGTCATCGTGGACGTGCGGGCATGAGCGCCCGGACAATGGCGGAGAAGGTGTGGGAAGCCCACCTTGTGCACCGCGCCGAGGGCGAACCCGACCTGCTCTATATCGATCTCCACCTTGTGCACGAGGTGACGAGCCCGCAGGCGTTTGATGGCATTCGACTTGCTGGTCGCACCGTTCGTCGTCCGGACCTGACCATTGCGACGGCCGACCACAACGTCCCGACCACGTCGCTCGACCTCCCCATCGAGGATCCGATCTCGAAGAAGCAACTTGAGGTCTTGACCGCCAACTGTGCGGAATTTGGCATTACCTGCTTCAACCGGGGCGACGCCAACCAGGGAATCGTTCACGTCATTGGACCAGAACTCGGCCTCACGCAGCCAGGAATGACCATTGTCTGCGGTGACAGCCACACCTCAACGCACGGAGCGTTTGGTGCGCTCGCTTTTGGTATTGGCACGAGCGAGGTCGAACACGTTCTCGCAACCCAGTCACTCCCTTTGACGAAGCCCAAGACCATGGCCATCACGGTGACTGGCAGCTTGCAGCCAGGAGTAACTGCCAAAGACCTCGTCCTCGCCATCATTGGCGAGATCGGCACGGGTGGCGGCATGGGTTACGTCCTTGAGTACCGCGGTGAAGCCATTGAGGCGCTCTCGATGGAAGGACGGATGACGGTCTGCAATATGTCGATTGAAGCCGGTGCTCGCGCAGGGCTCATCGCACCAGACGACGTCACGATTGCGTATCTCGAAGGCAAAGAGCATGCACCGAAGGGCGAGGCCTTTGATGCTGCGAAGGCGGCATGGCTCAGCTATCGAACCGATGAGGGTGCAACCTTCGACCGGGAAGTCATCATCGATGCGTCGACTATTTCGCCGCAGGTCTCCTGGGGGACAAATCCCGCACAGGTGGCTCCACTGTCTGCAACCGTGCCTTCACCAGACGACTTTGCCGATCCCGCCGAGCGTGAAGCAGCAATTCGTGCGCTGCAGTACATGGATCTCGTTCCTGGAACTCCACTCAAGGACATTCGAGTTGAGACCGTCTTCATTGGTTCGTGCACGAACTCTCGCATTGAAGATCTCCGCCTCGCGGCGTCGATCTTCGAGGGCAGGAAGGTCGCAGAGGGTCTTCGCGTCCTGATCGTTCCGGGTTCGCACCGCGTGAAGGCACAGGCTCAGGCCGAGGGCCTTGACGCGATCTTCACCGCGGCTGGAGCAGAGTGGCGCGAGCCAGGTTGCTCAATGTGTTTGGCAATGAACCCTGACAAGCTCGCACCCGGCGAGCGATCCGCCTCGACATCGAATCGGAACTTCGAAGGTCGCCAAGGCCGCGGAGGCCGCACACACTTGGTCTCCCCTGCTGTTGCCGCAGCCACTGCAATCGCTGGACACCTTGCGTCACCAGGAGACATCACATGAAGCCAGTAACCGTCATCACCGGCCGAGCAATTCCGCTGAACCGAAGTGACGTCGACACCGATCAAATCATTCCTTCGGATTGGCTCAAGCGAGTTGAGCGGACCGGCTTTGGCGCAGGATTGTTCTCTGAATGGCGCGACGACCGGGACTTCGTCCTCAACGACGAGCGTTTCCAAGGTGCATCGATTCTCGTCGCTGGACCGAACTTCGGAACGGGTTCGTCACGAGAACACGCAGTCTGGGCACTCATGGACTATGGATTCGAAGCAGTGATCTCTTCGCGCTTTGCTGACATCTTCTTCTCGAACTGCACGAAGCAGGGACTTCTCCCGGTGACGATTGCTCCGGAGAAGGCTTCAGCGCTGCTTGATGCAGTCACCGCAGACCCTTCGCTCGAGATCACCATTGATGTCGCAAGAGGAACCATCGAAGCCCCGGCCATTGGCATGTCAGCGACCTTTGCACTCGAACCCTTCACGACTGAACGATTTCTCAATGGGTGGGACGACATTGGTCTGACCCTTCGCAATGAGCAAGACCTCACGAGCTTCGAAGCGAAGCGTCCGGCATACCTTCCAACGACTGCCTGAACGGTCCCTATTGGGCACTCAGACGGGCCCGCCACCGAGCCAGAACCTCTTGGGTGTGGTGATGGCGACGAGCGGCCATCCCGGTGATGAGGAGATTCATCACGATGGTCACCACCATTGACAGCGCCGCACCAGTGTCGCCCTTGTCGACGTAGTAGTAGAGCCACATCCCAAGGTTGACGGAACTGAGCAACCACGACATCACGGAAACTCCTTCGACTGAAGGAAGTCGAATGAGGTCGATCAGTTGGGGGAATCGCGTCACCACCATGACCACGCCAATTGCACCTGCTCCCGCATTCCAACCCCATAGCGCCGTCGGCAGCAAAATGGAGAACACCACGATCCCGAGTGATCCGAGCGCGGATCGCCAGATGTCCTTCCAACCAATGGCGACGAGAATTGCTGCTTGGACGGGGGCGACGAGGACCGTCCCTGCGATCATGCATGCCGACCGTTGCTGGACGCCATAGGCCAACCAGAAGATTCCCATCATCAGGAACAACGACCACGTGAGCGGTGAAATACCTTCGATCCCCACTCGGCGAGCGCGAACGTACTGAATTGCGGTCATGAACCCGCCCGTCAGGGCACCGGTCCAACCAAGAACGTCCGCAGTCGACATGATTAGGGCTTCGGCGCTCGATTGGCTGCCGAAAGAACCGCCCGAAGTGACGCATCGAGGATGGATGCATCCATGCCAACGCCCCACCAAGACTCCCCCGCTTCGTTCGTTGCCTCGACATAGGCAACTGCAGTCGCCGTGGCACCAGCGGACAGGGCGTGTTCTGAGTAGTTGTTCACTTGGAACTTGATGCCAAGACCTTCATCAATGGCACTGATGAACGCCGAAATTGGACCGTTTCCTTCACCACGAACCGTTTGGTGAACGCCATCGACGAGCAACTGCGCGACAACGACGGTGCCTTCGGTCCGGGTGGTGAGTTCAGAGGACAACAGTTGAAGTCGAGCATCTTCACCCAAGTATTCGGTGGTGAACATCGTCCACAGTGCATCGGGCGTTATTTCGGTTCCAGTCGAGTCGGCTTCTGTTTGCACGACACGTTGGAACTCAACTTGAAGCGCCCTCGGAAGATCGAGCCCGTGTTCTGCATCCATGAGGTAGGCAACGCCACCCTTGCCTGATTGGGAGTTCACCCGAATGATGGCTTCATAGGTCCTGCCAGTGTGCTTCGGGTCAATGGGTAGATAGGGAACTTCCCAGGTTGCGTAGTCGTCGCCAATTGCCGCCATTCCCTTCTTGATCGCATCTTGATGAGATCCAGAGAATGCGGTGTAGACGAGCTCACCTGCATAAGGGTGGCGAGGAGGAACATCCATACGAGTTGCAAACTCTGAGGTCCGGACAATCCGCTCGATATCGGAGAGATCAAGTTCAGGGTTGACGCCTTGGGCAAAGAGATTGAGTGCCAAGGTCACGACATCAACGTTTCCGGTTCGCTCGCCATTGCCAAACAAGGTTCCTTCGACTCGATCTGCACCTGCAAGCAATCCAAGTTCAGTGGCGGCGACGGCGGTCCCTCGGTCATTGTGCGGGTGAAGGGACAGCACGACCGTCTCACGATTCTTGATCGTTCGTCCGAACCATTCGATGACATCGGCGTAGAGATTCGGCGTGTAGTGCTCAACGGTCGCTGGGAGGTTGAGAATCAGTGGATGAGTAGCGGTTGGCTGAATGACGTCCATCACCGCTTCGCAAATCTCAATAGCGAATTCTGGTTCAGTGCCGGTGAAACTTTCCGGGGAGTACTCGTAGTGGATCTCCGTGTCCGGAATCGTTGCTTCGAGCTCCTTGCACCACTGCGCCGCTTGGACCGCAAGTGCCACGATTCCTGCACGCTCTTCATGGAAGACCACGCGTCGCTGCAAGGTCGATGTCGAGTTGTAGAAGTGGACAATGGCACGCTTGGCACCGCGAAGCGACTCAAACGTCTTGACCAGCAGGTCATAGCGACACTGAACGAGGACCTGAATAGTGACGTTCTCAGGGATCAGACCCTCATCAATCAGTTGTCGCTGAAAGTCGTAGTCGGTCTGACTTGCTGAAGGAAATCCAGTCTCAATTTGCGTGAATCCCATCGCCACGAGCTCGTTGAAGAGCGCGAGCTTTCGCTCTGCGTCCATTGGCTCGACGAGTGCTTGATTGCCATCACGAAGATCGACGCTGCACCAGGTTGGCGCGCGGTGAAGCTGCTTGGACGGCCAAGTGCGGTCATCGAGGCGAAGCGGCACCACTGGTTGGTACCGGTCATGTGGCATCGGGGCTCTCGTGGTGGGCATATCGCTGCTACTCCGTGGTCGGTAGCCACTCCCTAGAAACAGAAGAACCCCTGGCCCGAAGGCACAGGGGTTCACGACGAGCGCTGTAGGCGCTCGTCGCTACGTAAGAAGGAGTTGGCTGGATGGATGCATCGGCATCATCTTACCCGACGCGTTCACGCCGTAACTCATTCCCGAGTTGACTCACGAGAAACCTCCGCGTAGGCGTTTCATTGCCTCACGAAGAAACCTCCGCCAAACAAGCCCG
>CAIQUD010000055.1 GCA_903874965.1 uncultured Actinomycetes bacterium
AGTCGGCATGTGCTCCCAGACACCACCGAGATCTGACTCGGATTGACCAAGAGCGGCGTTGACCGTGAGGATTTCCGTCTCCCCCACCCGTCCAACGGCGCGACCTTGGGTGACCCTCCCGCCTTCGGCGGCAAGCGTCACTTCAATGTCGAGGACCGACGAGGTCTTTGCATGACTCAGATACTGGGCCGTTGCCCAAATTGTCGGCCGACCTGAAGCTTCTTCAAGGGCGACGACTGCCGCACCGAGCCCGCATCCTCCGAAGAGAAAGTTTCCTGGCGTGACGAGGTGTTCACTAACGGGCAACGTCCAATGAAACCGGTCTTCACCGTGCTCCATTCCCATAAAGGTCTTTGCATCCATGGCTGCGACGGTAGTCGGCGACGCACAGGACGAGGTTCAACGAGCAGCAACCGCCAGAAGACTCGCGTAGGCCCGTGCCCCAACTCCATCGATTGGCAGGTGAATGCCATCGGAATAGCCCTGGGTGAAGAACCATGCAGGATGAGGCGTTGCCAGGCGGTCCCAATCGGCAATGACCACGTTGGGGTATCGAAGGGAAGCTGCCTTCAGTGACCGGTTGTTGTTCACCATGTAGGCGTGGGCTTTGCGTTGATCATGGTTGGTGGCAAACACCACCTTGCGGGCACCCCGAAGCTGCGCCATCACGGCATCAACCATTGGATTGGTGATTGTCCCATTCGTACCAAGCGCGATGATCACGACTGAACCCATTTGACGATGCGCCTTCAACTGCGCAAGAAGATTTCCAGGCCCGATCAGGACGCCGAGTTGTTGACTTGTTTGGGCGAAAATCACGGCGTTCTTGATGTCACGCTTCAGAGCTGCGGAAATATCGAGCATGACCGAGTCACCAATTGCGGTCACGATGTCAGGACGAAACACTGGAGGAGCCACGTGAGGTTGTGCGGCGCCTGCAGAAGCAACTGCGCTAAGAGAAATGGTGGCAGTTCCGAGCATTCCAGCCAAAGCCAAGGCGAAACTCCTCGACCGCTTTCGCTCTCTCCCCTTCATCACCACATCATCCCCGTGCTCACTGAGCGTCATCTTTGCTTTCTCTCCACCTTCGCATATGAACCATCGCATGGAATGTCATCTTCCGAACTTCTCAGTGGGTAATCAGGCTCACCGAGATGTCATTCCACCAGACCTGATGAAGCTCCATGAGAGACTGGATTCGTGCTCCCATCTTGGTTCGTCTACGTCGGCGCGGCCATCAGCGTGGTGGGCCTCATTCCCTATATCCAAGACACACTTCGGGGTGACACCTCCCCGCATCGGGTCACGTGGTTCTTATGGGGATTCATTCCGCTCGTCACCTTTGTGGTTCAACTCCACCTTCACGTCGGCCTCCCTGCCCTCATCACCTTGGCGTTTGGACTCTCGCCAATTGCGGTGCTCGTTGCAAGTGCCAAGAGTCACGCTGGTTCCTGGGAGATCACGAAATTCGACTGGTTCTGCGCTGCCATCAGTCTTCTAGGCACTGGTGTCTATGTCCTCACCCAACGAGGAAATCTCTCCATTGTCCTGTTGCTTCTCGCAGATGTCTTCGCCGCTATTCCAACATTGCGAAAGTCCTGGACAGATCCGACATCGGAAACATGGTCGGCGTTTGCCTTTGGCATTGTTGCGACCTTGTTGACTGTCAGCAGTGTCCAAGACTGGACCTTTGCTTCAGTGGCATTTCCGCTCTACATCGCAATACAGAACGGAGCACAGGTTGTACTGATCACCACGCAAATTGGTCCAAGGGTGCATGCCATGCGGGGCGGAGCCAACAACACTCAGCGATAACGATCAAGTAGGTCCCTCGTATCGTCACCAATCTCAACGTTCTTGTGGGACAGGACCCCATAGGAGATGAGTTGCGATTCAACTTCATCGACCACGTGCGTGAAGATCAATGGAATTGCCGCTCCCTCAAGTCGCTTTGCGAGGCTTCCGAGATCAAGCCCCGCACTGTTGTCAATGTCGGCAATCGCTGAGGCGTCAACGATGATGCACCTTGGATGGTGCACCGTCGCCAAGTGCCAAACCTCTTCGACGAATTTTGGAGCATTCGCGTAGTAGAGACTCGCTTGGAACCGGTAGAGGTAGACCCCGGGAACAATCGCAACCTCATCGTCAAACGGGTGAGCAACCCACGCCCCCGTCGCATCAATTTCCATGAGGAAATTCTTCGGGTCATAGCCGCGGCGCACATGGTTCACCAAGGCGACAATGACAGAAACAAGAATGCCGAGCTCAACCCCAAGAACGACCACCGCAACTGCGGTTCCGATCGCGACCACCGCTTCATCTTGTCGATGCCGAGTGATCGCCCGGATTTCCCCCAGTCGAATGAGGTGCACTGCAATGGTGAAGACAACCGCTGCCAAGATTGCCTCTGGCAAGTACTCGAGTGGTTTCTTCAGTACCAACAGTGCAAGGAGCGCGACCCCTGAGGCAACAACGGCAGCCCACTGAGTTCGACTCCCTGCTTCATCGACGATTTCGGTCTTCGTCGGGCTTCCATTCACGACATACGCACCACTCGCCATAGACGCCAGGTTGGAAAGTCCCAACGCAAGCAAGTCCCGATTCGGCTCATACTCCTCGTCATAACGGCTTGCATAGGCCCGAGAAGTCGCGGCACTCTGCGCCAAGATGACGAGCGCCATTGAGAGCGAGATGGTGATCAGGGTGGACCATGAGCCTCGCGGCACCGAAGGCAGTTGGAGATGGAGCACGGATCCACTGATTGGACCAATCACTTCAATGCCGTGCGAAGTCAGATCAGTTGCACCGCTCACGGCGATTGACCCAACAAGCACAATCAGAGGTACCGGCACGCGTTTGAACCGTCGAAGCCCGAGAAACAACGTCACCGCACCGACGCTCACACCAGTCGTTACCCAGGAGATGGAACCAACGTGTTGAACCGTCGCAACCAAGGTGCCGAGGGTTCCAGAACTATGAAGGTGCAATCCCAGCATGTGCGGAAGTTGTCCAACGGCAACAGAAACGCCAATACCGATCAAGAAACCAACAAGGACAGTTTGGCTAAGGAAGTTGGCAATGAACCCGAGATCGAGGAGCCGGGCCACAAGGAGCCAGATTGCAGTGAACCCAGCGAGGAGCCCCGCAATGGCGACGTAGTTTGCGGTTCCCTGCGCCGCAATGCCAACAAGACCAGCGGCCATGATGGCCGCAGTTGCCGAGTCGGCTCCAACCACCAGGTGTCGAGAACCACCAAACCAGACGTAAACGAGAAGCGGCAAGACCATTGTGAGAATTCCCGTTAGGACGGGCATGCCGGCAATCGTGGAATAACCGATGACTTCGGGAATCCCAATCGCCGCAAGTGTCAGCCCCGCGAGAATCTCCGTCCTACGTTGGACGGGGCTCGATGATCGCAGTCCAATCGGTCGCTGCATCCACACTCTCGGTCTGTTGGTTCTCCCTCAACCTACTGAAGGAAGTGCCTGTGACGAAGAGTCATCGTGCCGCGGCTACGCTAAGGGAACCTTAGGGGGCGTAGCTCAGCTGGCTAGAGCACCTGCTTTGCAAGCAGGAAGTCGTGGGTTCGAGTCCCATCGCCTCCAC
>CAIQUD010000056.1 GCA_903874965.1 uncultured Actinomycetes bacterium
TAACTCGGATCTCCGAACTTTTCAAAAGCAGACCAACGGACTCTGGTGACGAACCATACGAGGGCATAGCCAAAGCACGGCATGCCAATGAGGTACCAGGAACCGAAGTGAATAGTGATTGCGGCAGTGATCGCGGCAGCGATTCCAAATCGGTCATCAATGGGGAGTTTGTGTCGATAGAGCTCGAACGTGCCGCCCAGGGCAAACATAAACGGCATGTAGATCACATTGTTTGGAAACCAATGCGGGATCAGGGGGGCATTGAACCAAGGAATGGTGACATTGACCACTAGAGCTGCGTAAGTGAGGACCGTCAAGGTCACGATCGTGAAGCGAAATCGAAGGATGCCAATGGCCGCCAAAATCGCAATGACGAGGTAACAACGAACTTCGTAGATCAATGTCCAAAGTGAGCCGTTCCAAGCGAGTGAAGAGTCGGTCCCGGCCATTGGCGTTGAGGTCAGGAGACCCCCAATGTTCCATTGGGTAATTGAGAAGAAAGCATTGTGGGTCAGGTACGTCAACGGTGAATCAGGGGAAACCGTGAAGTACCCCCGTAATTTTCCACGCTCATGGATCCATGCGATTGGGGCCAAACCAACGGCTACGACCACCAAAGCGAGCCAAAACGCTGGCACAATTCTCAACGCTCTCCGCCAGAGAAAGCTGATCGTCCCCGAATTCAGCGCGCTTCTCGTGATCAGCAATCCGCTCAAGATGAAGAAACCGCTTACCGCCACTGTTCCAAGTTCGGTCTGGCCATGACTGAATGAAAGGAGAGGGTCAACTCCTCGACGTTTGCCTAGGAGATAGAAACTGTTGTAACCACCAAGGGGAAAGCTGTGACTGAAGATCACTGCCAGAGCTAATCCCCAGCGCACCACGGTCATGCTGTTGGATCGAGGATCGAATCGCTCATCGAGCGTTCCAGAGATTCGTTGTGGCCAGTGGAACGTCCGCATCGCCAAACCACCCTTTTTGAACACGACCTTCATCACGCTACCGGATGTGTACTGGTTCGTTGCGGTGAACTACAGGTCCTCTTGACCCTGAAAGTGAGGGAGGCACGGTCACTCATGCCGTTAGGCCTCCTCAAGTTTGGAGGCGGAGAACCTGGATCTACTGCAATTCATCGTTACCCTCTGATGTCCGCGTTTGATGAACCTGGTGAGATAACGCACTCTCTGTTTCTGGCTCTGCTCTCAACCATCGAGAAGACGGACGGCTGCGACGAACCTTTAGCGATTGATCTGGTGTCGGAAGATCGCCTTCGTTCCTCCGTGGCGTGTGCCACCGCAAGTTGTTGAGTTGCCCCGTCCCATCGCTCTTGGAGGAAGGGTGACTTGGCGGTAGACGTGCGCTGATCCTTGACGTAGTGGAGAATGATCGTCATAGCGGAGATGACGCGAAGGGGGCTTCCGAAATGGAATCAGAAATCGAACTCGGGGCTTCCCTTGACGGATGCTCACGCCATCCTCAGGGTCAAGGATCGAGCATGAGTCCCCGCAGAGTGGTTTCAGTGCGAAATCCATGGATAATCAGGGCGAAGAGCGGAGTACGTGTGTGGCGCGGAGCGGGTAGGAAGACGGACGTGAATGCTAAGCAGATGCTTACTGAGTGCATGATCGATGCGATGTGATGGTCAATTCGAACATGGCCGATGAGCCATTGAGAACTGGTGATTCGGTTCGTTCTCCACGAGACTGGATTGCTCCGGTTCTCCGCCCTCAACGACGTCAACCGCTAGATCAGTGGGCACTTCTGGTGGTTCTCGTATCGCTTGGTTTCGTCGAAGTGTGGTGCCGACTTGGGCTCTATGCCGATGGCGCGTATCTCTTCTGGACAGATCTACAGACGCACGGTTCGAACCTCGCGCCGAATTTCGCCAACGGAAGAATGATTGCGGACATCATTCCGCAACTTCCTCTGATCGTTGCACTACATCTCGGCGTGCAAAGCGTGTCGACGCTTTCGCTCGTTTGGTCTGCCGGAATCGTCCTGGTCCCTCTGGCCCTTTGGGTCGTCGCCCTTGGGGTGCTTTGGAAGAACGCCTTGTTTTGGCAACTGGCAGTCGTGGCAGTAGCAGTAGAGGGAACGACCTCGTTCTTCGCGATTGGTGAATACAACTTTGCCTATGCGCTTGTTGCACTCAATGTGGCATTGCTCGTCGATGGACTGAAAACGATTCCACGACGTGTCGGCTTTGTCGTGGCTGCCGTTGCAACGATTTGGTCATATCCATCAATGATCTACCTCGGACCTCTTCTCGTCGTCCTCGTTGCAATCCTGATCGGTCGAGATTTCCGGACGCGCACTACGGACAAGAGTCTGACGGTCTTCAGAGTCTTTGGCATTGTTGCTTACGTCGTGGCAACCGGCATGGCGAAGTACTCGATTGACAATCCCAACGGATCGAACGTTCAAGCTGCATCGAATGTGCTCGCTCCATTCCAAATCGACGTGGGACAACTTCGGTGGACGTTTGCATTTGTCGCTCTCGCTGGCGCCTCGGCAGTGTTTCGAAAATACCGATTCTTCGGAGTCCTCTCCTTTGCGGTGGCGGTATGGATGGTGGTTGGTGAGCGCCACAATGACATCATCCATCAGTACGACAACCGAATTGTTGCTGGAGGGTTCGTGATCTTTGGGATTGCAATCGCTGGGCTCTCGACACTGATCCCTTCTCTCGACCTCACGCCTCGGCGGTGGCTTTTGGCGGCCATCGTCGTCTTCAGCGTCTACAGCCTTGGACCGATTGCCCGATCAGCAACGGGATATCACGGATGGCTTGATGAGGTACGCGGGCTAATTGTGTCGAATACGACGCCAACGACCGCAATCAACGGCATCTTCACTCCGCCAAGTGCAAAGGCGATCTACTACTCACCGTATCGATGGACCTGGGGTTATGCGTTTGTGAGTCAAGACCTCGAACCCAACCGCCGCTCATCAATGATGTTAGATACCGATGTCACGATTGGGCCAGACTCGATCTACGGGGTTGACTCTAACCAACTCCCGGTCCCATTTCCCTATCACTACACGGAATAGGACGGAATTACTGTCGAGGGTGAAGATCAACCCAGTGTGATCCGATCGTGTCGACGGAAGCCAAGTAGTAGTCGATAGAGAGACGACCATGACCTCCTCAGGAAACTCTTGACGGTTCTTGGTGCTGAAGGAATACGCCGCCTTGCACCCTCTACGATGGTCAGATTCCGACCATCTCGCTCATCCTTCCTTGTCGTAACGAAGCCCTGAACCTTCCTCATGTCATGAACGCCATTCCGGCTTCGGTGACAGAGGTGCTTCTGGTTGACGGCGACTCAAGTGACGACTCGGTTGCCATCGCGCAACAGCTGCGGCCTGGGGTCATCGTGTTGAACCAGCAGACTCCTGGAAAGGGAGCGGCAATGGTTGAAGGGATGTTTGCCGCTACCGGCGACATTGTGGTGCTCTGCGACACCGATGACTCGATGAACCCAGTAGAAGTAGAGCGCTTCGTTGCAGCTCTCCTTGCTGGAGCTGACGTTGTCCACGGTTCACGCACTGTTGCCGGGGGAGGGTCCGATGACCTGACTTGGACTCGAAGTATTGGGAATCAAGCACTGACCGTGCTCACCAATCTGCTCTTTGGTGCCTCGCTCACCGATCTTTGTTACGGCTACGTCGCGATGTGGAGTGATGTCGTTGATCTCCTCCGGCTTGATCACATAGTGCAAGTACCCCATCATCCAACGTCTGATGACGGGGGTGAACTGCATCGCCCCCGTGGCTATGGTCACGGATTCGAAATTGAAGCCCTTCTCCTTTGTCGGAGCGCGAAGTTAGGGCTCACCATCTCAGAAGTTTGGAGTCACGAAAGTGCACGTCGACACGGAAACTCGAACCTGAAAGTCTTCGGGGACGGCTTTCGAGTACTTGATGCAATTTTCCGCGAGTGGCGTGGTCATAGTGTCAAAAAGTCTCAAGCTGACTGCCGAGGTGGCCTACAACGTCGAATGGTCGCGCGGCTGGAAGCAAATCCTTTTCCTCAACTCGACTGACGGCGCTCCGCAGAGGACTCAGGCTGCGCCTACTGTTGGGGTCGTGGGGATGAGCACGAGTAGCCATCAGGAACTCGCGTTCTCCGAAGCAGGCCGTTCAGAGAAAGACCCTCTTCGTCGAGGTCGCTCGAGAGGTCAACTATGACCAGCAGCGAGTGGACCGACAGACTGCCCACGGGGCTCGGTCGTCAACTGTCGGCGAATCGGCATCTCGCAAAGGGCGCCATCGCCATCATGATGGCAACTTTGATTGCCTCCGGGGCGGGGTGGATTTACTGGGTTGTTGGATCCCACCGGTGGGACACTTCCGACATTGGCGCAAGCCTGTCACTCGTTGCAGCGCTCTCGATCATTGGTTTAGTGGCGGGACAGCCGGTGACGATAACTCTTCTTGTCCGTCTTGGTGGAGCAGCGAAGCCCTGGTCTGTTCTTCTTCGAACTCTCCTAGCGACGTCGCTCGCGGGGCTCAGCCTCGCGCTTCTTTGCCTCCTTCTCCTTCCCCACTCGCTCGCCGCGACGACAACCTGGCCCGTGAAGTTGATGTTTCTCGTTAGTGCCCTCGTTACACCGACGTCGATCGTGCTTGACGGAGCGGTGCTCGTTGTTCGACGATCAGCGCTCATCGTGGCCCGAACGCTGGTTCATTCCATTGGGAAGCTTGCGCTACTTGGGGTGATGGCACTTCCTGCACTAGCAATCGGTGGTCCATTTGCCGTCCTCGTCTCGTGGACACTTGCTCAGATAGTTGCGTGTGGACTGGTTGTCAACAAGTCACGTTCAAGTTTTCGTGACCGAGGAGATGAGCTGACAGGGAATCCGAACGAGGCAATTCTCTTGCGGGGTCTTGTCCCTCAAGTCATCGGAAGTCTCGCCGCAAGTTTGCCTCCGCAAATTCTTCCCCTGGTCGTCGTTGCCAGCCTCGGAACGAAAAGCGCCGCGTGGTTTTCCATTACTTGGCTCGTTGGTGGACTTTGCTTCATGATCTCTCCAGCCGTGAGTCAGACCCTTCTGGCCGAAGGCACGCGTTCTACTCAAGAGCTTCGCACTTCAGTGAAAGCAGCAGCAACACTCTCTTTGGCATTGCTCGCAGTGCCACTATTTGTTTACGTCGTGGCGGGACGCGAGGTACTGAACTTCTTTGGGAACAACTACGGCCGCATGGGTGGGGGCTTACTCATTGCGCTCGCGGTCTCTTCACTTCCCGACCTTGTCACCAACCTCGCTGTCACGGTCTACCGAATTCGCGATCGTCTTGTTCATGCAGCTGTGACGAATCTCGTCATTGCAGTTGTGGCAATTCTCGGCACGCTCTTGGCCGTTGACCATCACAATTTGGCTGGCATTGGATGGTCGTGGTGTGTTGCCCAAAGTTGCGGCGTCATTGTGGTCCTCGTGATTGCTGGGGTTGATCGGCAACGGCACGGACTGCGAGTGCGATGAGAATCGTTCATCTTGTGGATCTTTTTTCACCGAGTATCGGTGGGACGGAACGAGTTGTTCAAGACTTGGCTCTCGCTCAAGCCTTTGCAGGAGAGACGGTCACCGTGATCACGCTCACCCCTGCGGGCTCTGTCGAAGTCGACCTACCAGGAGTAACGGTGCTACGACTTGAACTTGGTCGGCTTGGAAGGCTCGGCATTGCAGATCCCACACGGCCGTTCCACCCACCATTTCCTCTTTGGCACGTCACGGGAGAGCTTCGTAAAGCACTTGCTGCGCTTGACGCAGACGTGATCATTGCGCACAGCTGGATTGTGTATAGCTACTTACCGCTTCGTGAAGAGCTCGGGATCCCTGTAGTTTGGTATCTTCACGATTTTCTGCTCTCGTGTCCGAAACGAACGAAGCTTTATGAGCCTGGTGGACCGTGCCCTGGGGCGTCGATCCGTCGTTGCGTTTCGTGTTCCACTTCCCAATATGGCGTGGTCAAGGCATCAGTGGTCACTGTTGGACAACGTCTCGCAAATTCAAGATTGCTTGAACGGGTTGATCACATTCTGGCGAACTCGGCATCGGTGGCATCGGTCGGCGCTGCTGACCTCTCGTTCACGGCACCACTCACCGTTGTTGGGGCTCCGGTCGCGCTCTCCGAGTCTCGGATCGGAGCGAGGAAGCGTCCTGAGTTTCTGCCGGACGGTGACTATGTACTTTTCGTGGGACAACTCTCTCGGCAAAAGGGCCTCTACGAACTCCTCGAGGTTTTCAGTGCACTTGATGGATCAGATGTTGGTCTCGTCTGTATTGGTACGAGACAGCCATCAACGCCAACGCAGTGGCCTCCAAAAACAACTATTGCTGAAGATGTTTCGCATGAAGACGTTCTTGCAGCATTCGAGTACTGCCGCTTTGGCGTACTCCCCTCGCATGCTGAAGGTCTTGGGCTCGTTGCACTCGAGGCAGCAGGTTTAGGGCGAGCGATGATTGTTTCAGATGTTGGTGGCCTGACCGAGGTTGTTGAAAATGACGTGACTGGGATAGTGGTCCCGGTTGGAGAGACACTTCTTCTGTCCGCTGCGATGCAACGACTACTCGATGACCCTGAACTCGCCCGAACCATGGGTCTTGCTGGCCGGCAAAGGGCAGGAGCAATGGCCGACACGGCGGTCGCTGGTCGAATCCGTGAGGTACTGGAAGGACTTCTTCGGACGTAAACCCTTTCGAGGAATATCGACCTTGCACGTCAAGAAGTTTGGCGTCCTATCCCTTCAACATTCCGACCACAGATCCGGAGTTCTGATCGAGTGCCATGCACCAGATTCCACTGACGCACGACACTGCTAGACCCGAGTTGAGCCCGCTTGATCCAGTTGCTCCGACTGTTCCCCACGTGCCATTGGCGACGGAAACGACACTTCCTTGGTCGTCGAGCGCAAAGCAGTAGTTGGCGTCAACACAGCTGAGTCCAACGATTGCTGACGTATCAATGGTGGACGAATTCCAGGTTGGTGGTGGCCCAGAAGCGAACAACACACCAAGTCCTCGTGAGTCACCAAAGACACAACCGCTAGTTGTTGGGCAGGAGACGCCGTCCATTGAGGCATTTGGGTTACCGAGAAAGTATTCAGACAATGACGAGCCGTTCCAAATAAGCATGTGGCCTTTGTTGTCCGTCAAAGAGCAGAACGTTGTTGAAGCGCAGGACACGGCATCGAACGACCGGTATTGAACCCCAACCCCGCTCATTGCTGCGCTCCAGTTTGAACCTGACCAAAGGTAGAAGTTGTCGTTGTTGTTGACCGCCATACAAAATGACGCCGACACACAGGACACTGAAGTCAGTGAAGGGCTGCCGTCAATTGTTCTGGTCGTCCAAGAGCCAAAGGAATTAGCAACAGTGGTTCCTTGGTCGCCCACTGCCATGCAAAATGTCAGTGTCGGGCACGAGACCGAGGAGAGCGAAGCCGAAGTTATCTGGCTTAGGAACCCCCAAGAGGTTCCATTGAATGCGGTCGCGTACCCGGTTGAGCTCACTGACTCACAAAAGACCGTCGTTACGCACGAGACGGCCGTTGCCACCCCTGTCGCCAACTCCAGGGTGGTAACCGATCCAGTCGTGGTCCCAGAGAGTGGAACGACTGACCAAGGGGTGAGAACTAAGCAGTGACCCACTGAGGTGCAACTCACTGCGCTGGCGCCGTCCACTGAAAGTGATGACGTGGACTTCCAGGTTCCACCGGACACCACGATGGCCTTGCCTAGAACATCCGTCGCTACGCACGAAGCGGATGACACACATGAAATTGCAGTGAGTACCGTCGAAGGATCAGCAGAAACGCTTGATGCAAAGGCTCCATTCACCAGCGTCATGATCGAACCGTCATCAGTCGTTGCGAGACACGTGTTGGTTGTGGGGCAAGAAACGGCCGTGAGTGCTGCTGACGGAGAGACAGTGGTCAAGGTTCCCCAAGTCCCGGTGAAGGCAAATGCATTTCCCGCGTCATCAACAGCGAGGCACGATGTCGTCCCTAGGACGCATGACACCCCAATTGGGGTTCCCAGAGAGTCAACGTTGGCAGCAAGGGTTACCGATGCGGTCGACGGGTTGATAACAAGGCCGTCGCCATTGACGCCGACCGCAACACAAAGGGTTGCTGAGGAACACGAGACAGCTGTCAGTTCTTCAGTTGTATGACTATTCAGTACCACCCATACGCCAGTCTTGTTCGACCCGACAAGACCATTTGACCCAACAACAAGGCAACTTGTCGAACTCCAGCACGCGATTGCATCGATGGGCTGCGACAGTGTGGTGGACCTCTTCCAGGCTCCACCTGAAAGCGTAAACACGTTGCCAACATCATCTCCTGCGACGCATGCAGTTGTGCAGGAAAGTGCGGACAATGAACCCAGAGCATTGAACGCGGGACCAACACTTGACCACTGGAGCACTATTGGAGCGCCCTTTGGAAGCTCAGTGATCTTGAGCGTTCGCGTTGAGCTGAGGACTTTCTTCGCCCTGACGGTGACGACGTACTTGATCGCCTTTTTTGTGAGATTTGGAGGAAAGATCGCTGGTATGACAAAAGTAGTGAGCGAGCACGTCGAGGGAAAGAACTTAATCGTCGGAACCACCGAAAGCGTGCAGCGCGTTGCCCTAAGCGAGGCACCAGTGAAGGTCACTACGCCACCAGTTGATGGGACGGCTGTAGCACTTGCGGCGAAGGCGGTTACTAAAGGTGCGGTCGATGAGGCTCCTGCTGCCGCTGGGAGCATTGAAAAAGTACTCACCACGACAGCGGTGGCAACGACATAGTGCAGTCTTCGACGAATACGGAAAACGTTCCTCACTTTGCCGTCCTCGAGAAGCAGTTGGCAATTGCGTCGGCTCCTGCGGTGCCGTACCACTGGAACTTGTCGCCAGCGGTCGATCCAGGTTGGTAGAACTCGAGTTCGAGACCCCAGAAATAGATCCCCCGCATGTGGAAGTCAAAGAAAGCATTGCATGCGGCCGTAAACCAGTTGACCTGAATGTTTCGGTCGGTATTGCCGGTTAAGTAGTAGGCCCAAGGTGCCTGATATGCGCCATCAATCGCAGAAATACCAATTTCCTCGAGGCGTGTTGACGAAAGTGCTGCCGGAAACAGTTCGTTTTTGAGATTGTTCTCAAAACCTGTGGTCACTTGGCCAACGGTCGCAGTGTAATCAATGGGAATTGGTATACCCAAGTACGGGATGCTCGTTACAGGGGTGTAGTCGTCCCAGCCAAACTGAGTTTGGGGGATGGATTGATAAATGGAGGTTCCCGAGTAGATAAGCGGCCCTCCATAAAGGGTCCTTCCCTCCTGCACGACTGCTTTCCACGCCCCGAGTTGGTTGACGAGACTGTTGAGTTCGACGGCAATATTGAAAGAAGTAACGCCACTCTTCTTTGCCTGAATGAGATAGGGACGGAGAAAGGCACCATATTCGGCAATCCATGCATTGGGATCCGGAGGAGAAATGACGCCTCTCCATGCCGTTTCAAATCCGGGAGTTCCAAAGTTCGCTTCGCTCAGAAACGGCCGAAATTGGACTCTGAGACCGAACCTTTGGGCAACTCTTGTGATTGAAGCAAGTTGTGATGGCGTTGGTGTCCCAATTCCAGCGCGGAGAAATTGCGAGTTTGGCGCGTCCATGTAGAACGGGAAATTGATCGAAACGGCGTTTGCATGAAGAGATTTGGCAACGTAGTTGAACGTCCCACGAGACTGTGCGGCCAGCTGTGCTGCGGTGAGATTCGCCAAGGGGGCATCGTCGGCGAGTTGAATGGCAATTCCCCGCTCTGGCGTTGGCACCGTGGCAGCCGAAGCAGGGGCATTCGAGGGCAGAACAAAACTTCCCGCAATGGCCACTAACGAGGCAATAAGGGGCAGGAGCCGCTTCATGGTGGTCAAAGTAGCACGGAGATTCTTCACTACTTAGGTCGATGCTGAGGATTTCCCAGCCTGAATGGCCTGCTCAATCACTTGGTCGTAGAGGGTGACCGTTTCGTTCCATGACCGTGGATCGGGAAACCTCTTGCCGACGAGAGCCCTCGCAGCAATCACACCTTCAACAAGACTCGTAATGTCAGCTGGTTCAACAAGAACCGCACCTTCGTAGCCCTCGGTGGCATCAATGAGGCCTCCAACTCTGGTGAGCACGACGGGTAGCCCAGCGGCCATCGTGAGGTGGAGTGGTCCACTTGCTGATGACCTCAAGTAGGGCAAGACCACGAGATCAGCATTGGCAAAGAGATCTGGTAATTCGGCATCGGGAACGTAACGATTCACGACCTCAATATCTTGTTGAAAGGGACTCAACTCCAAGTGCTCGAAGGGAACCGTCCATCCCTCCCAGGTCTCTCCAACAATCGTGAGGTGCCAGTTGTCATTCTCTCGGGGAAGGCGATCAAAGGCTTGGACGAGGTATTCAAGGCCCTTGTAGGGACGAATGGTTCCGAAGAACAAGATTCGGCAGGTATTGACACCTGATCGCTCGACTCGAGTTCCACCGAGTGCCATTTCATACGGACCGTGGGGGATCACGAACGTCCGATCAGGGCGAAGACCAAGGGTTGTAATCATTCGCTCTCGGTCAAACTCGGAATGCACGACGTTCGCGGCGGCTTGGCGAACCAGACGACGGAGACCGCGCTTCACGAGTGGCCCGATGATTGGAATTCGTGCCTCGGCAGTGTCGAGGTCTTCATGGAGCTCAAGGATGATGGTGAGATCGTTTCGTCGAGCATGCCGAGCAAGTGCCAAGTACGCGGGAAGTGCCGACGCAGACCACCACTGCAAGATGATGACTTCAGGAGCCTCGCGTCGCACGAAGCGAAGCGCTCTCCAGAGCGACGGCACCAAGGTCCAGTCAATGCCATTGAAGGTCGGGAGTTCGTGGTGCAAATCCGGCCCCATGATTTCGCTGCCGACACGGTCCTTGCCGGGGTAGAGGAATCGTGGAATCAGCCGACGAAGGAGCACGACCGAGACGTCATTGTTTGACGAGAGCTCTTGTGCAAGGAGTGAGGTGTAATACGAAATACCAGAGACAAAGTGCTGCCCAGATCCAACGACCACAAGGCGTCGCTTCATGGCAGGGAGCCACCAATTGCTTCGCGGTACATCTCCTCCAAATCTGCCGCAACGTGAAGCCATGTTCGCTGAAGAAGCTCCATTGGTCCCCTACGTGGAATCGATAGCGCCCGTTCAATCGCGCGCGAGAGATCAGGTGCCGATGCCTTTGGCGAGATGAATGATGCCTCGAGGTTGAAGAGTTGCGTGACTTCACGATGTGCAGGGATGTCACTCGCCACAAGTTGGGCACCTGCGGCTGCGGCTTCGGCCAGGACGAGACCAAAGGATTCGTGATTGGAGACTGAAATTGCTACGTCCGCCGTGCGCTGCCATCTCCTGAGGTCGGTATCAGAGACATAGCCAGCGAAGGTAACTCGATCAGATACCTGGAGTGACCTTGCCCGCTGTTCGAGCGCGTCCTTGGCGTTTCCTTCTCCACAAATGACCAGGCGTATGTCGTTTGGAAGAGCAACAAGCGCATCGAGAACGAGATCCACCCTCTTGTAGGGATCGAGTCTTCCTGCGACGAGCAGCACTCGACCGTTGACCTCGAAGGGAGTGACCGTGTCTTGCGACGTTGGCGCAAAGGCCGGCGGAATGATGCGAACTTTTGCCTTGACGTCAGGATGATCGGTCGTGACATGGTCTGCTTCGCTTTGGCTCAAACAATGAATGAGCCGAGCATGAGTGAAGATCCGATTGGCGAGTGGCCGGTAGACGACATGAGCTGCTCTCGCCACACGGGTGTGGCCACCACCGTGATAGGCGGGACTGAAGACCATAGGTAGGGCATTGAGCGAACTCAGTGCCAAAGCCAGCGGAGCGTGATAGCTCGCGACATCAAGAATGTCGAACTCTTGGGCATGTGCGCGGACCCAGTCCTTGAGCGATGGTGCGTAACCGAACTGTTCACCACCCAGCCGTTCAGTGAATCGGTGCACGTGAACCTTGTCGAGTTCCTCGGTCTTCTTGGCGCCGAGTTTCCTCGACTGTTGGGTGACGACGGTGACCTCATGCCCGCGCTCTGCCAACGCCGTCGCAGCGGAGGACCACAAGGTCGTCAATCCTCCGAGTTCAGGCTGATACTGCGGGGATGCGATCAGGATGCGCATGGAAATCAAAGGCCTTTTCGGGCTGTGCGACCATCACGAAACGCCGTGATCGTTCTGACCAGTTCATCCGGCGCAATCGGCGTGGCGCTGGGCATTTGATCCTCTTCCCCAGCTGGGTCAACAACCCGGTTCGAGTTGGTTCGGTTGGATGCCTCACGTTAGCAACTGCACTCCTCCCTCAAGAGTTGTTGCGATCCTTTGGGTCCGGACACCAACGTCATGTTGCGCTGGCGTATCGTGACAACCGTCAGGTGGCAGTCATTCTCCAAGATTCCTCGGCCCGTGTGACGAGATCATCTCGGAGGTGGTCAAGTGCAACCAACAATGGTGGAGGAATTGGCGTGGCCAAGAAGATCGAAGTCCAAGTGGAGAAGACGAAGGCAACCTTGAAGGACTTTCAGGGTTTCTTGCTTCGGGGAAATCTGGTTGATCTTGCCGTTGCGGTGGTGATTGGTGCCGCATTCACCTCAATCGTGAAATCCTTCACCTCAACCTTTGTCACACCGCTGATTGCAGCACTGTTTGGGGGAAAAGTACCGTTCGCGGAGTGGTCCTTCACCATCAATGGACAAGCCATCAACTACGGAACATTCCTCAATGACCTCGTGACGTTCTTCATTACCTGTGCAGTGGTGTTCTTCTTCTTGGTGAAGCCGGTCGGTGCCCTCATGCGCCGCATGGGTTATGCCCCACCGGATGACCCTCACCGTGCGCCGTGCCCATTTTGTTTGTCCGATGTTGTTGTCGCTGCGACAAGGTGTCCGTATTGCACCAGCGACCTCGGCCAAGACTGGTCAACTCCTCCAACGAGGTAACTCGTCAGGACGACGCGCGAATCCTTTGGCGCGTTACCTCGAACATTGCAATCGCTCCAGCGACCGAAACGTTGAGCGACTCAACGTCACCGAACTGTGGAATGGAGACGAGTTCGTCACAACGCTTCCGAACAAGCGGAGCAAGTCCTCGTTCCTCTTCACCGAGAACGAGGGCAACAGGCGCCCCACCGAGATCGAGATCAAAGAGGGACTTCTTTGCCTCACCTGCAAGTCCAATCGTTCGAACACCAAGTTTGTTGAGTCGCTCGAGACCAACGGGAATTCCGGGAACTGTTGCGAAGGTCAGGTGTTCAATGGCGCCTGCAGCCGTTTTTGCGACCGTTGGCGAGAGCCTGGCGGAGCGGTGTCGAGGGAGGACAACTCCAGTGACTCCTGCACACTCTGCACTTCGCAGGAGCGCGCCGAGGTTTCGAGGGTCGGTAATTCCTGCCGCAACAAGGAGGAACGGTGTTGCCCCTCCAGTTTCATAGATCAGGTCGTCGAGGTCAACGGGCTCAATCATTCGAGTGAGAGCGAGCACGCCTTGGTGAGCATCAGTCCTGGCCAGAGAGTCGAGTCGCGCCCTCGAGACGAGTTCAAGCGGAACGCGAGATGCCTGGGCGAGCAGTTCGATTTCATCAAGTTGCTCTGATGGGTCCTGGCCCGAACTCACCAACACCTTGATGACAGATCGTTTGTTGGCCGCAAGCAGTTCGCGGACGGCTCGACGCCCTTCTACCTGATCGCCGCCAAGACCATCCTCACTCCTTCGCCCCATCGGACGACCTTGAGCATTGGCGGCATTGCGAGCTCGGACAGCTTGGCCGCCACGCTTTGCTGTCGAGTTTGGGCGAGCTTTTGGTTGAGGTCGGCGACGGGGGCTCGGGCTCATAGTTGTCCATTCTGGAGGAGTGCGACTGCCTCGGCTGCGAGGCCGAGTCCTTCACCAATGGGGCCAAGGCGTTCCATGGTCGTGGCTTTGATGGAGATTGGTGCGCTCGTCAATTCCGAGAGTCTTGTCTCCATTGCCTTGCGATGAGGTGCGAGTTTGGGAGTTTCTGCAAGGACGGTGACGTCCGCGTTCACAATGACCCAGTCATTGCTGTGGACCAGTGAGACGACGTCTGCGAGTAACTGTAATGAGTCGGCGTCAGCAAACGCCGGGTCGCTGTCAGGAAAGTGCTGACCGAGATCACCGAGGCCAGCGGCACCAAGGAGCGCGTCACAAAGTGCATGGATCACGGCATCGGCATCACTATGTCCTTCGAGCCCGCGTTGGCCTTCGAACAAGACGCCCCCAAGCATCAACTTGCGGCTTGGGTCGTCGCTGAAACGGTGAATATCAAAACCGTGGCCAATTCGATACGTCATCGCGCTCCCCGAAGTCGATCGAGATCTTCTGGAGTCGTGATCTTCACATTCGCCACGTTTCCCTCCACGATCACGACGTTATGACCAAGCGCCTCGACCAAAGCGGCATCATCGGTTGCCTCACCGTCTCCATCATGGGCGGAACGAAGGACGCTGGCCTTAAATGCCTGCGGGGTCTGCACGGCAACGAGCGCTTCGCGGTCGAGGGTCTCTTGGACGAGCGTCTTCCCTGAACGTCGATCGACTCGCTTGATGGTGTCAGTTACTGGTGTCGCGCAAATTGCTGCGTCGGCACCGTCATTGATGGCCGCTACTGCGTCGAGGAAGAGTTGAGCGCTTGCCAAAGGTCGCGCCGCATCATGCACGACAACGATTTCGACGTCGAGTGGCACAGCAGCCAGACCCGCCCGGACTGACTGCGCCCGCGTTGCCCCACCGGCGACCACGAGGTCTGGTTGGAGATCAGGAGGAAGGTCCCCACTCAGGCGTTCGGCTGGGACGACGAGCACCACATGATCGGCAACACTACGGCAAGCCTCAATGGCATGCGCGGCTACCGAACGTCCGTCGAGCATGAGGAATTGCTTCTGGGCACCGAAACGCGTGCCGGCACCGGCCGCGACAACAATTGCCCAAACCATCAGGGCCTAGGGAAGCGCCTCGGTGAGACGCTGCTCAGCGGTTTCCTCGTCAACGTTGAGTGCAAAGGTGAGCTCAGAGACAAGGATCTGACGGGCACGTGAAAGCATGCGCTTTTCTCCAGCGGAAAGGCCCTTGTCCTTGTCGCGAATCGACAAGTTTCGAACGACTTCAGCCACTTGGTAGATGTCACCCGAACGAAGCTTCTCTGAGTGGTTCTTGTAACGACGTGACCAGTTGGTCGGCATACGAGCTTCCTTCTTGCGAAGGACGGCAAAGACTTCTTCGACTTCTTCGTCGTTAATCACTTCACGGAGGCCAACGCTCTCGGTGTTGTCAGCAGGAACCATCAGGGTCAGGTCGTCGTAGGCCAGTCGAAGTACGAGGTACTCCCGCTTCTCGCCAAAAGCCACTCGCTTTTCACGACGTTCGACAATCGCTGCACCGTGGTGTGGATAGACCACTTTGTCGCCGACTTTGAACACAGTTCTCCTCAAAGAAAGAGTCCGCACAACCCGCAGCGCTATGGCGGGAAGGGGACGGGGGGAACTCCAATTGTACCAGCCATGTCCTGATCCTCGTTATCGGGAGAATCTCTATGCAGGAACAGGGGTTTCGTCGGTCGAAGTCTCGAGGAGGTTCGGCCCAATTCGAGTCTTCTGGAAGAGCCAACAGATGCTGAGCGTGGCGGCAATGAGCGGCAAACAACCAAGTTCGAAGCGAAAGCGGTTGTTCTCTGCCGCCTCAAGGAGCGAGGTGAGCGCAAATCCAGAAATGGTTGTGATGGCGGACCAGGCGAGTCCAGCTGAAAGTGCAGGGGATGTTTGGCGTCGCCTGAACAGCAGGACGGGAAACACCAGAACGGCGAGCAACGTCTCCAGTAACGCAGTGAGTGACACCGAGCCGAGTCCTGGTCGCGTATTCGAGATGATCTGCGCAGTTGCATATACATCAGGCGTCTTCTGCAAGTTCACGACCTTGTCATACAGCGACGTCCATCCAGTGAAGGAGAACCGACTCGGCGAAAAAGCCGGGAAGTACTGCTCGGTTGGCAGACTCCACATCTCCAGGCTTCTTGCAACATGTACGAGGTAGGCCTTCGGACGGTGAGCAATGAATGCAAGATCATTGTCAAGGTAGGCGTTTGAAATCTTGAGGTAGCCGTAGTCATTGAAGTTGGGATGCCCGTCTGCGAAGGCAACGTCAAGGCTTTCGATCCCTGTTGGAGGAAAGGGGCCGAGCGAGGCATAGGCGTGGAGGGTGTTGAACGGACGAATGAGGGCAATTGGCGTCAAGACCTTGCTCTTCACGAGTTGCTGAAGATCTGCACGGTTGTCAAACATGGTCGTTTGGCGTGCAAGGTTCATCCCTAACCACGAGGAAGTCGTCGTTGTTCCATACCGAATGAAATTCGCTCCATACCAACAAACAAGGACCAACAGCGGCCCAAGGAAGACTTGCAGCAAGAGTCGTCGATGCGAGCGAAGTCGTATGAGGAGCGGGATCGTCGCCAAGACCACCGTGTAAATCTGAAACGAACTATTGGTGAGGATCAACATCGTTGCTGTGAGGCTGAACGCGAGACCACTTCGAAGCGTTCCTCGCATGGCAAACCTGAGTGCTGCCCAACCAGAAAGTGAGGCAAGAGCTGCAGTTGGGAGGGTGTAGCTCCAGTGTGTTTGATAGAGGATGAAGGCGGGATCAAGCACCACACCAATGACAACGACGGTCACGGTCAGCCAAATTCGCACCGACGCATCGAGGAGCATGCCCGCAGCAGCGATGGCGACTGCAACGGTGCAGAAGAGAAAGACCATGTTGACGAGTACCGCAGCGACACCTTGAGGAAGTGGCAGCAGGAGGGCAGTTGCCAGGTTGTACATCGGTGGCTGGGAATGAAGATGAGTCAGCGCCGCAAATGGATGATCACGGAGCGTCGAGAAAGGGAGCAAATGCATTTCCCCGATGATCTCGGACCCTGAAAAGACACTCCCTCTCGCCATCGTTCCAAGGTGCAAGAGGGCTGAGGCGAGACCAATTGACCAAAGAACCCGCTGCTTGGGTGACGCAACGAAACCTCGAACTCTTCTCGAGACACGGTTCAGTCTTTGAGGACGGAGTGGTGTCGTGGTCACTGTGCTCCTCCGTCTGGCCTTGCGATGGCGCGAGTGTACCGACCAATCAGTAGCGTGACCGGGCTGGACGCCTAACTTTCCGGGATCACGTTGCGAACGAGGTCAATGGCCTCGTCGACGGTTGCCGCCCGGTGGAGTTGGACCGAGGTCTCGACCTCGGGAGTGGAGGCTGGCACGATCACATGGGCAAGTCCGAGTCTGCTTGCTTCAGCGATTCTCCGCTCGGCGCCACGAACCCTTCGGAGTTCGCCAGCGAGCCCAACTTCCCCGAAGGCAGCGAGTCCCTTCGGAAGTGATCGTTCTGAAACGGCAGCCGTGAGGGCGAGTGCGAGCGGCAAATCAACCGCAGGTTCAGTCGCGCGCAGCCCTCCAGTCACACTGGCAAAGACGTCAAGGCCAGCAAGGGAGAGCCCACATCTCGCCTCGAGCACCGCGAGAAGCAGCGATATCCGAGCATGGTCGATCCCAGAGGCGGTTCGTCGAGCCACGCCACCATGCGCATCGACCACCAAGGTTTGGAGTTCGGTAATGAGGGGTCGGTGACCTTCAAGAACAATGGCAAGCGCGGATCCAGCGACATCATGGACATGCTCATCAAGCAGGAGTCGGCCTGGGTCGTCAACCGCTGCGAGTCCGGTGGTGCCCATTTCAAACAGGCCAACCTCGCCAGTGGTGCCGAATCGATGTTTCACTGCCCGAGCAATTCGAAGGGTCTGGTGTCGGTCACCTTCGAATGCCACCACCGTGTCGACCATGTGCTCGAGACTCCTCGGTCCGGCAACTTCACCGTCTTTGGTGACGTGTCCCACAATGATGACGGCTGGTCCACGATGCTTGGCAAGCGAGACCAAGCGTTCAGCACAGGTGCGGAGCTGGTTGATCGCACCAGATGGACCGGTGACATCTTCAGCGCGAAGTGCCTGAATCGAGTCGACGACGACCAGTTCAGCGTTGCACTGCTCGGCAGCAATGAGTGCCTCATCGAGCGACGTCGTTGCAATGACCAACAGTTCGTCAGGAAGCAGGCCAAGTCGTTCTGTCCGAAGTCGGACTTGTGCAGCAGATTCCTCTGCACACACGAGCAGCACGATGGTTCCGAGTGCTGCCGCAGCAATGGCTACCTGCGAGAGCAAGGTTGATTTACCTGCGCCGGGCTCACCGTAGAGGAGCGTGACTGAGCCTGGAAGGAGGCCACCCCCAAAGAGGCGGTCAAATTCGTCCACACCGGTTGGGCGCGGCGAGCCATTGACCAAGGACACCGAAGCGAGTGTTTGGACCGAAGCCACGACCTTGCCGGCAACCTTTTCGACGAGGGTGTTCCACGATCCGCAGGTTGGACATTGTCCGGACCACTTCGCGGCAGCTCCGGAGCAACTTGTACAGATGTAGGGAGCAGTTCGAGCCATAGATCGAGCCTAGAGACGGGCTGTCGCAGTTGAGCAGCACTTGAGCGCATTCGGAGAGAAGAACGAAGGCCTGCCCAATGGGGCAGGCCTTCGTCAATCGCTCGGTCTTTCGGAGTTCCTACTCTTCGGAAACAGCACTCGTTCCAGCGAGTTCCATTTCTGGCGGCTCGAATCCGTCAATGGCCGTGAAGGTGAGACGAGTTGCTCCTTCAAGGCCATCGGGATCTGGCTCGACGTCAACGACGATGGTCTGACCCACGCGGAATTCCTTCCACAGCAACTTCTCGCTGAGCGGGTCTTCAACCATCTGCTGAATTGCACGACGAAGTGGTCGAGCGCCGAGTTCTGGGTCGTAACCCTTGTCGGCAATCAACGCCTTGGCTTCGAAGGTCAATTCAAGACCAAGCCCTTGCAGTGAAAGCTGCTCTGCAGTCCGGGCGAGGAGCAGGTCGGCAATGGTGACCACCTGTTCCTTGGTCAACTCGTGGAAGACAATGACATCGTCAATTCGGTTGAGGAACTCGGGACGGAAGTGCGCCTTCAGGGCCTCATTGACCTTGACCTTCATCCGCTCATACGAGACGGCAGCCGTCGAGGTTGCGAAACCAAGATTGGCCTTGCGGAGATCCGCAGTGCCGAGGTTCGACGTCATGATGAGCACCGTGTTTTTGAAGTCGACCACTCGCCCCTGGCTGTCGGTCAACCGACCATCCTCAAGGATCTGCAGGAGGGTATTGAAGACGTCAGGGTGTGCCTTTTCCACTTCGTCAAAGAGCACGACCGAGAAAGGCTTGCGCCGAACTGCCTCGGTGAGTTGTCCACCCTCTTCGTAGCCAACGTATCCAGGAGGAGAACCGACAAGACGACTCACGGTGTGCTTCTCCATGTACTCGGACATGTCGAGCTGGATGAGTGCGCCTTCGTCATCGAACAAGAATTCCGCCAGAGCCTTTGCCAGTTCGGTCTTTCCAACTCCGGTAGGACCAAGGAAGATGAACGAACCCGAAGGACGCTTTGGATCCTTGAGCCCAGCTCGAGTCCGGCGAATTGCACGAGAAAGTGCCTTCAAGGCGTCTTCTTGTCCAACGATTCGCTTGTGGAGCTCGTCCTCCATGCGGAGCAGCTTCGACGTCTCTTCCTCAGTGAGGCGGTAGACGGGGATGCCGGTCCAAGTGGCAAGCACTTCAGCAATGGTTTCTTCGTCGACGACGTCGAACAGTTCAACGCCTTCGGCTTTCCACTCGGCCTCAAGCGCTTCTTTCTGCGTGAGCTTCTCTTGTTCTTGGTCAGCCAACTTCTTGGCTTGCTCGAAAGCACTCTTCTCGAGTGCAGTCTCTTTGTCGGCACGCAGACGCGAGATTTCCTCTTCGAGCTTCTTGTACGCCGGTGGCGTCGCCATGCGACGAATTCTCAGACGTGCACCTGCTTCATCAATCAAGTCGATTGCCTTGTCAGGAAGGAAGCGATCCGAGATGTACCGGTCTGCCATGTTGGCAGCGGCAACGAGGGCTTGGTCAGTGATCGTGACCGAGTGGTGAGCTTCGTAACGGTCGCGAAGACCCTTCAAGATGTCGATGGTCAGCGCAACGGAGGGCTGGTCAACCTTGACGGGTTGGAAACGACGCTCAAGAGCGGCGTCCTTCTCGACGTACTTGCGATACTCATCAATGGTCGTCGCACCAATGGTCTGCAGTTCTCCACGGGCCAGCATTGGCTTCAGGATTGACGCAGCATCGATGGCACCTTCGGCTGCACCTGCGCCAACCAAGGTGTGAATTTCATCAATGAAGAGAATGATGTCGCCGCGTGTGCGGATTTCTTTCAACACCTTCTTGAGGCGCTCTTCGAAGTCACCGCGATAGCGCGATCCAGCAACGAGCGATCCGAGGTCGAGGGTATACAGCTGCTTGCCGGCAAGCGTCTCTGGAACTTCACCAGCGACGATCTTGAGGGCCAGACCTTCAACAATGGCGGTCTTGCCAACTCCAGGCTCACCAATGAGCACAGGGTTGTTCTTGGTCCGACGTGAGAGGACCTGCATGACCCGCTCAATTTCCTTATCCCGACCAACAAGGGGATCGATCTTCTTGTCGCGAGCAAGTTGGGTCAAGTTGCGCCCAAACTGATCGAGGACTGCTGAGCCGCTCGACGCATCGCTTGGAGCGGTTGGCGTGCTTGAAGAACCAGCGTCCTTGCCTTGGTAACCGGACATCATGTCGATGACCTGCTTGCGAACCGCAGCCAAGTCTCCACCGAGTGAGACGAGAACCTGCGCCGCAACGCCTTCGCCTTCACGAACGAGTCCGAGCAGCATGTGCTCCGTGCCGATGTAACTGTGCCCAAGTTGCAAGGCTTCTCGGAGAGAGAGTTCGAGAACCTTCTTGGCACGCGGAGTGAAAGGAGGCGAGCCACTCGGGGGATTCCCCGACATCCCAATGGTCTCCTCGACCTTTTCTCGAACAGCTTCGAGCGTGATGCCAAGCGACTCGAGCGCCTTGGCGGCTACCCCTTCGCCTTCATGAATCAGTCCAAGCAGTATGTGCTCTGTCCCAATGAAGCTGTGGTTCAGGAGACGAGCTTCTTCTTGTGCGAGAACCAGAACTCTTCGAGCACGGTCGGTGAATCGTTCGAACACGCCTGCCCCTCTTTCTCTTGCGTCCCTTAAGCATACCGGGGGCCTCTTCAAATCAGCCCTCGGGAGTAGGTGACACCTCAGTCACCCTTCAGCGGATGAGGGCTTCACGCCCTCGCCTATCGTGGAGGTGTGAATCCGATTACCGCCTTGGGTCTTTCTTCAGTTGAAGCTGATCTCGCGCGCCTTGAGCCGCTGTTGTCGACCAGTGTCGAAACCGGCGAAGCCTTTCTTGACGAAGTAACGACGCACCTCATTAAGGCAGGAGGAAAGCGCCTTCGACCCTTGCTTGGTCTTGCGTCAGCGACTGCTGGTGAGCGGCCTGCATCAGATGACGACCTCATGGGTGCGGTTTCGGTTGAACTCGTTCACCTCGCTTCGCTCTATCACGATGACGTCATGGACGAAGCGGTGATGCGCCGAAGTGTCGAGTCGGTGAACTCTCGCTATGGCAACTTGGTCGCCATTGTCGCTGGCGACTACCTGCTCGCGAGATCAGCAGCGATCGCCGCAGACCTTGGTACTGAAGTGGCGAGTGTCATCGCCAACACGCTCGCACTGCTCACGCAGGGTCAAGTTTCCGAAGTTCGAACGGCCTTTTCAACGCAACGCACGGATGCGGACTATCGCGTTGCCATTGGCGGAAAGACCGCAGCGCTTATGGCCACCGCCTGTCGGGTCGGTGCCATCACGGCTGGTCGCTCAGTGGAACAGACCGAGGCCCTCACCACCTTTGGCTACAGCTTCGGCATGATGTACCAGCTCCGAGATGATGTTCTGGATGTCACGGCGACCAATGGGCAACTCGGCAAGCCTGCGGGTCAAGACCTGGCTGAAGGCATCTATACCCTTCCCGTGCTGGTGGCACTCGAAGATCCGATGCTTGGTCCTGAGCTTGCGTCGATTCTCGGCGCGCCGCTCAATGACGAGCAGCGAGAAGCTGCACGGACGTTGGTCGAGCAGTCGAGCGGCATTGCCGCAACGGTCGCAGAGGCACATCGATACCTTGACGAAGCCCGAGTCGCTGCCCTTTCCTTGCCAAGTAGTGATTTGGCCCGTGGCATGGTGAACCTTGGCGCGCTGTTGCTCTCCGATCTTCCAGCGCTCGTCTGAGCGCCCCAACAACGAAATGGCTTTGGAACTGACGGAAGCAAACGTGCAAGCGCTTGCTGACCCGGCGCTCATCTCACTGCGAGGAACACATCGACGTTTTCGACTTGGCAATGACGACGCATGTCGATTCCAGCCCGAGATTGCTCCGTTTGCCGCCGTCCGAGAGCGAAGTGACCCCTCGTCGTATTTGGCACTCGCAGAACTCGTTCTGCCTGGAGATTCTGTGGCAGTCGTGGTTGACCCAGGCACCGAGACTCCGGGATTCGTCGCGACGTTCATTGGCTCCGCGCACCAAATGCTTGGACCTGCCGTTGAAGGGCGCCTCTGTGACGAAGCAATTGTTCTTTCGTTCGATGATGCGCCGGAGATGTTTGCGCTGGTAGCCGCAACCGAACCTGGCCCGTTTGCGCCCCGTGCGGTCGAGCTCGGGACCTACCTTGGGATTCGTCGTGATGGGGAACTTATTGCCATGGCGGGCCAACGATTTGCTGTTGGTTTTGGACGGGAAATTTCCGCGGTTTGCACGCTGCCTAAGTTTCGAGGTCAAGGACTCGCCGAAGCGCTCATTCGTCACCTCGTTTCGCTCCAACGTGAGGCGGGCGAGATTTCGTTCCTGCACGTGGCTGCGACCAACCCAGGTGCGCACGCGCTCTATGAGCGGATGGGTTTCGTCGATCGAGCCGAGTTGCATCTCGCGCAGCTCGAACGACTGCCGGACTGAACGCAACGTCCGCTGCTCTGCAACGCAGAGCGTGCCTATTCGGCTGAAGCTTCGTCAAGGTCGTCTTCAACCTCTGCGCGCTGATTTGGCCCGGGCTTGAGTGTTGGAAAGGCAATGACCTCTCGAATGTTGGAGGTATTGGTGAGGAGCATCACCAGGCGATCTATGCCAAGTCCAAGGCCGCCGGTCGGCGGAAGACCGTGCTCCATTGCCCGCAAGTACTCCTCGTCAACGAGCATCGCTTCGTCATCGCCAGACGCGTGCGCTGCCGCCTGGTCTTCAAACCGCATCCGCTGGTCATCTGGGTCGACCAACTCGGAAAATCCATTGACGAGTTCTCTCCCGGCCACGAAGGCTTCGAAGCGCTCGGTGATGGCCGGGTCGTCTCGATGACTTCGTGAGAGTGGTGACACTTCCTTGGGGTGATGCAGGACGAAGGTCGGCTGCCAGAGGTCCGCTTCGGCGGTCGCTTCAAAGAGTTCAGTCAGGAGTCGACCTTCCCCCCATCCGTCTTGAGCCGTTACGCCCGCTTCGCTGAGGGCGGCAACCAGTTCTGCCCGATCACTGTGCACCGTGAAGGTCTTGCCCGTTGCCTCTTTGATGAGCTCGGTGATCGTGGCACGTCGCCAAGGGGCAGAGAGATCGAGTTCGCGGTCTTGGTAGATCAA
>CAIQUD010000057.1 GCA_903874965.1 uncultured Actinomycetes bacterium
CACGTAGTTCATTTCGATCGTTCACCTTCCAACCAGCGTTCTCGTGAAGTTGGGATGGAACCCTCAAAGTTGCCCCGTAGGCTGTGGGGGTGACGTCCAAATTCCTCATTTCCACCTACGGATGTCAGCTCAATGAGCATGATTCTGAACGCATTGCTGGCCAACTCGTTGGTCGTGGCATGGAAGCGACGACGAACGCTGAAGAGGCAGATGTCGTGATCTTCAATACCTGCACGGTTCGAGAGAACGCGGACACGAAGTTCTATGCCCACCTTGGTCATCTGAAGACCCTGCGGGAGCAGAACCCCAATCTCGTTATCGCTGTTGGTGGTTGCATGGCCCAGGCGCAAGGCGGGGCAATCATGGATCGCGTCGGTCACGTGGATCTTGTCTTTGGCACCCACAATGTCGGTGACGTCGCCAACCTCGTTGATGAAGTCCGCGCCAATGGAAAGTTGGTGGCCGTCCCTGATGCGCCAGCTCCATCTGGTGGAGACCTCGACGAAGCCTTGACTGCGGTGCGAGCGCTGCCCTTCGCTGCGTGGGTGACGTTGCAGACTGGGTGCAACAACACCTGTGCGTATTGCATCGTGCCTGACGTTCGGGGTCCTGAAGTTTCACGGCCCTTCGCGCATGTGATTGAAGAAGTTGAGGCGTTGGCCGGTAGGGGAGTTACCGAAGTGACGTTTCTTGGCCAGAACGTCAATTCCTACGGGAGGGACCTCACTGGGAGGTCACCGCTGTTTGCGGAGCTCCTTCGGGCTGCAGGAACGGTCGAAGGGATTTCGAGAATCAGGTACACCTCGCCGCATCCAAAGGATCTTCGCCCAGAAGTGCTCGCCGCCATGGCAGAAACCGATGCCGTCTGCGAACAGCTCCATCTGCCACTGCAGTCGGGCTCAAACAGAATCTTGACGGCAATGCGACGCGGGTATACCGCCGAGCGCTATCTCGAGAAGATCGAAGCGGCTCGAACACTGATTCCAGACCTCGCAGTGACGACTGACCTCATTGTTGGTTTTCCTGGCGAAACCGAGGACGACTTCGTCGCAACGCTTGAAGTGGCAGCCGAAGCTGACTGGGATTCAGCATTCACGTTCATCTTCAGTCCTCGTGAGGGGACAAGGGCAGCAGCGATGGTCGATCAGTTCATTGACCCAGAGGTTGTTGCAGAACGCTTTGCTCGCCTCGTGGCCGTTGTTGAACGTTCTGCGCTTCGGCGCCATGAGGCCAGAGTTGGTCGAACCGAAGAAGTGCTGGTGCTTGGGCCGTCGAAGACCGATCCAACGATGACCTCAGGCCGCACGCGGCAAGGCAAGTTGGTGCACTTCTCAGCTCCGCCATCTGCGCAGGCCGCTGGCACCTATGTCACGGCAACCATTCACCATGGCGCTCGACACCATTTGCTTGGGACCTACGAAGAGTTGGTCGCAGCGCCCCGACACCGTCGGTCGATCCCTCTGGCAGTCCGCTGAGCACCGTTGCCCTTCCCGTGTCCCTTGTTGGGACGACGGCGTCTGGCAAGTCGAGCATTGCTATGGAGGTGGCCGAGGAGTTCGGGGATTGCACCATTGTTTGCGTTGACTCAATGTGCGTCTACCGGGGCATGGAAATCGGGACGGCGTCACCAACGCGCGATGAGCGAGAACGAGTCCCTCATGAACTCGTTGATTTGGTTGACCACGGCACGGAATTTTCGGTGCAGCGGTTTCAGCGAGAAGCCAAAGCCGCGATCAATCGAGCGGCAGCGAGCGGGCGTCAAGCACTTCTCGTTGGAGGGACGGGTCTCTACCACCGAGCCGTCATTGATGACTTTGAGATTCCCGGTCAATACGAAGACGTGGCCATATCACTCCGCGAGCGACTTCTGGAAGTTGGCCCCGAAGTGCTCTTCAAAGAGTTGGAAGCACTCGACCCACTCGCGGCAAGTCGAATGGAGCCAGCGAATTCGAGAAGGATTATCCGAGCCCTTGAAGTCACCATTGGTGCAGAACGACCTTTTTCCTCCTTTGGGCCAGGACTCACTGCCTATCCGGAAACCGGCATCACGCAAGTTGGCATCAACTTCGACCGAACATTCAGCGATGCAGCAATCACTGCACGAGTTGATGCCATGGTCGCCGCTGGGTTTGTTGACGAAGTTGCGGCACTGCTCGCTACTGGGATTCCTTTCTCTCGAACCTCTGCACAGGCGGTCGGGTATCCGCAGTTCGTGAGCTATCTCGAAGGCAAGTGTTCGCTCGAAGAGGCGAAGAGTGCGACGGTGGCAGCGACTCGCCAACTCGCCCGGCGGCAGTGGGCGTGGTTTCGGAGGGATCCAAGAATTACTTGGTATGAGCGTTCTGAGATTGCTCGTGGGCTGGCTGACGCGCTCCGTATGAACCGTCGTTCGGCGCGAGACTGACGACATGGCGTTCACGAGTGCTGGAGAAGAGGTCGAGGTATTCGTGACACTTCATGAAGGGGCTGGAAACGATTTTGTCGTCGTGGTCGACCTCGAGGGAACGATCAACGTCCAACCAAGTGATGCGATTCGACTTTGTCATCGCACCGAAGGCCTAGGTGCCGATGGACTCATTCGAGTGCGACGTGGAATCGAGACCGACCTCCTGATGGACTTGTGGAATGCCGACGGTTCGATTGCGGAGATGAGCGGAAATGGCATTCGGTGTCTTGCACAAGCCGCGGTGATGGCGGGGCTGGCTGAGCCTGGGACCATGACGGTCGAAACGTTGGCGGGTGTCCGAGTCTTGACCTACGAGGCTTCGGCCGATCCAGAAGTTGGTTCTGCGACGGTGACCATGGGGCCGGTGACCCTCGGTGAGACGGTTTCGATCCCTGGGGCTTCGCTCGCACGCAGGGCTTCAATTGGTAATCCTCACCTCATCCTCGTGGTGGACCATGCATCTGACATCGACCCGATGGACACTGGTCCCGAACTCTCAGAGGCGCCGAGCGAGGGGACGAACGTTGAGTGGGTCACCCCTCGAGACCGAAGCCAACTTGACCTCGTCGTCTATGAGCGCGGTGCCGGACCAACGAGGGCTTGTGGCACTGGGAGTTGTGCGGCGGCAGTAGTGGCACTCGATGCCGGACTTTGTGAGCCGCTCGTTTCGGTGCATAATCCTGGCGGCACGCTCCTCGTCGATGCAAGCAATCGCAATGATGTGATTCTCGGGGGTCCGGTCAGTCTTCTTGGCCGGTTTACCGCGACCTTTGGTTCACGCCTGTGACGTCTGCCTTTACCGACACCCTCATCTCGAGGGAGTTTCGAGAGAAGATCATTCTCGTTGGCGTCACGCTCTCAGGAACCGTTCTTGAAGAAACGACGGCAAATTTGGCAGAGCTGGCCCTTCTGGTTGAGACCGCTGGGGCAGAGGTCGTTGGCGTCGTGACACAGCGTCGAGAGAGTCCTGATCCCGCAACGTATCTCGGCAAGGGAAAGGTCGACGAACTTGTTGAGTTGGCCTATGCCGTCGATGCCGACACGATTGTGTTTGACGATGAACTGACGCCTGCGCAGCAACGCAATCTTGAGAAGCAGCTTGGGCGGACCGCAATTACGAGGACTGCAGTCATTCTGGATATTTTCGCTCAGAACGCAACGAGTCCCGAAGGTAAGGCGCAGGTTGAACTGGCCTTGTTGCGGTTCCGGTTGCCAAGGCTTCGCGGGCGAGGCATTGCCCTCTCCCAACAATCGGGCGTCATTGGCACACGCGGACCTGGTGAGACGCAGTTAGAAGTTGACCGACGACGACTGGTTCGTCGAATGGTGCAGCTTGAGACCGAGTTGAAGCGGGTGACGGCAACCCGAGCGACGCAGCGGGCCTCACGAGCTCGTGGTCGACGTCATGAAGTTGCGCTCGTTGGGTACACCAATGCAGGAAAGTCGAGCTTGCTTAACGCGCTCACCGGCGCTGATGTGCTGGCCGAAGATCGCCTCTTCGTGACCCTCGATCCAAGAACCCGTCAATTTGCGCTGCCCGGTGGAGAAACGATTCTGCTCACCGACACGGTCGGCTTCATCCGCAAACTTCCCCATGAGCTGGTCGAAGCATTTCGCTCAACGCTCGACTCCGTGCACTTGGCGGAACTCGTTGTCCACGTTGTTGATGGCTCCTCGGATGACCCAGAAGGTCAGATTCTCGCCGTTGATGAAGTCCTCACCGAAATTGGGGCATCGGATGTTCCACAAATCATCGTGGTGAACAAGATCGATGCTTCTCCAGACGCAGTCGTTCTCGCAGAACGCCTTCGTGCGGTTGCGGTGTCTGCCAGGACCGGCGAGGGAATTCCACACCTATTGGAAGTCATTGGCGACCGGCTTCGCATGGGAGATCGCGTGGCGACCTTGCTCGTCCCCTTTGATCGAGGTGATGTGCTCGCTGGTCTCCACCGCGAGGGAGAGGTGCTGGAAGAATTGGCTCAGGAAGATGTGGTGCTGGTGCGAGCGATCCTCGATCGGGCAGCGACAGCTAAGTACGCAGAGTTTGCGAGGAGCGACGCTCGATGAGTTTCACCCCACCGCCCTACCCCTACGACCGCCTCGATGCATTACGAGAAATCGCCAAGCGAATCTTCGGGAGTGCAATCGATTGCTCGATTGGCACGCCGTGCGACCCCCCACCAGACGACGTAGTGGCAGCCCTTGGGACATCAGGCCTTGAACGAGGCTATCCAACTTCTGCAGGCAGTCCACAACTACGAACCGCCATGTCGAACTACATGGAGCGACGCTTCGGTGTCGAGATTTCGCCAGAAGACGTAGCTGGTTGCGTTGGAACCAAGGAGTTTGTCGCCTCAACGGCGCAGTATCTCCACCTCCGAGATCCCGAACACGACACGGTGCTCTTTCCCGAGATCTCCTATCCGACCTACGCAATGGGGGCGACCCTTGCTGGGCTTCGAGCAGTTCCCGTGCCAACGGGGGTAGATGGAGCATTGCGCCTTGACGAGATTGCTCACGCTGATGCTGAGCGGGCGCTCTGTCTGTGGACGAACTCACCGTCGAATCCAACTGGTGCGCTCGACAATCTCACGGAAGCCGCCGAGTGGGGGAGAACACGCAAGGTTCCGGTGCTTTCTGATGAGTGTTACGCCGAGTTCACATGGTCGAAGGCGCCGCAGACCATCCTTGAGAGTGGGATGACTGGCGTCTTGGCCGTGCACTCAATTTCGAAGCGGTCGAACCTTGCGGGAATTCGCTGTGGGTTTTACACCGGCGATCCCGAATTGATTGCATTTCTCCGAGGTGTTCGCCAGCACGCCGGGCTCATGGTTCCAGGTCCCGTGCAGGCAGCAGTCGAGGTTGCCTACAACGACGATCTCCACGTCGAGAAACAGCGAGCGATCTACCTCCTCCGACTGAACAAACTTGCCGAGGCGCTGACCGGTGCCGGGATTCCAGCGACCATCCCTGATGGCACGTTCTACCTTTGGGTTCCCATCCCGAGTGATGAAGTTGACGCTTGGTCGCTAGCCGCCCGGCTTGCCGAGCAAGCAGGACTCATCGTGAGTCCAGGGGATCTCTATGGTGAAGCCGGAAAGCACTTCATACGAATCGCCGTTGTCGTGTCCGACGAAGACCTCGATCTCGTTTGCGAACGGCTTGCGCAACACGGGTGATTCGTTGGAGCATGTACGACGCCATCCCTTGCGCATCGTTTGCTCCCAAAATCAAACCGCTCCAAAGTTAGAACGATGAATGGGTACTGACACTTGTTGGTCAACGCTGTCACACCTGGTGAGACTTCTACCACCAGATCAATCATTCGAAGAAACTCTCAACTGACCTCATTGTTTCATCGAACCAAGCGCTCTCCCGTTCTCATACGACACTCGCCAGGGGTCAGTGGACGACTCACTCGAGCGAACCTTTTGAAGGCTCAGCTTTGATCGCACATCTCTTTCTGAACCTAGCCATCGGCATCTCTTCTTCGTTCTCGCCAGGGTTATGTGTCCATAGGAGTTGGGTCAAGTGCAAGGAGTCAGGTTTCACGTAAGTAGTACTTGCACGTGGACGCGTTGCAATGTACAGTCGCTAAGTCGATGAATGATCTAGTTGACAAACCAAAGGGGAGACAGAAAGAAATGATCGGTTCAAGTACCTTGTCGAAGTCAACGCCAATCGGAATTTTGAGATCGGCTGGAGTTGCGATGGTCTCACTCTTCGTACTTTTTGCCCTAGCTGGGTTTATTGCAGGCCCGCCCGCTTCAGCGTATGCAGTCACCGTTCAAGCGTCGCGTGTTGCTCCAGGAAGTCCGGATGTCATTTATGGAAAAGTCAGGGACGCTGACGCCAAGGGACAGCCGGATGCTCGAGTGGTTCTCTACTACTACGACAACAGGGGTTTCCAGCACATCGTCACCATTTGCTACTCGAACAAGAATGGTGTCTACAGGATCGCTCCATATCTTGCGACCGGTGATTACTACGTCCAGGTGAACAATCCTTCGAACACCCTCCGAGGTCACACGAAGTTCCACGTCACCAAGGGCTACAGCTACCGCGTCAGCGCTCAGGTGACATCTACCCACGGCGTTCTGTTCTACTTGCCAATTTTCTCTTACTAGAGGTCTCGTAGCCTGATCTTCTAGCGATTGGAAGGAGAGGTCAAATTATCGAAGGGAAATAGGCGATGGACTGGCTACTAGCACCACTGAAAGACACGACTTGGGCATCGTGGTTCGTTTCTTTCGTGGTGGTGTACTACTTCGTGATGTGGTGCTTCTCTTTTGGGAGACGCCCGATCGATGGTGAAGCAAGTTCCTACCGCCCATTTGTCGTGATTCTGGTTCCTGCGCTGAATGAGCAGGATGTAATTAAGAAGTCCTTAACTGATCTCTTGGCGATCGACTACGAAGACTTCTTGATTATCTTGATGAATGATGACTCCGATGATGACACCTCCGCCATCGCTAGAGGGTTAGCTGCGAACACCACGAAGTTGATGGTGGTCGATCGCAGAATGCCAATGGCGCGCAGTGGGAAGAGTTCAGTGCTCAACCACGGCCTATCCATTGTGAATGAAATGCTCGCCGAGGAGCCTTCGAGGTTTGGCGGCAAGGCTGCAGACGAAATTTTGATCGGCGTCGTTGATGGTGACGGCTCACTTGATCATGACACTCTGCGAATCGTGACTCCCTATTTCAGTGATTCTTCGGTTGGCCAACTTCAAATTGGCGTGAAGATTGCGAATGCAAATGCGAACTTGCTCACGAGAATGCAGGACATGGAGTTTGTTGGCTTCAGTTCGTTTGTGCAAGTGGCTCGCGACCGGATCGGATCATCTGGTTTAGGTGGAAATGGTCAGTTCACACGGCTGTCTGCGCTTGCACAACTCGGACGGGACCCCTGGACACCTACTGCGCTGACAGAGGACTTAGATCTCGGACTGGCGCTCGTAGGACTGGGCTGGGAAACGAGGTTCACAAACCGCTGCTTCGTTCACCAACAGGGTCTCACTCGCTGGCGACCACTTTTGCGTCAGCGGACTCGATGGATTCAAGGTCACTATCAATGCTGGAAGTACATTCCTAAGTTGCTCACGAGTAAAAACGTCAAGTTGGCGACGAAGTTGGACTTGACTGCTTACTTGCTCTTGGTGATCACGGTAGTTGTCGTGACATTTCTCCTCATCACCGGGCTACTTGCTCTGATGAATATTTATCCGTTTAGAAATACCTTCCTCGACTTCATACCGTCCGGGTATTTGCACCGGGTGATTAATGGCTTCTTGATGTTCGCTCCGATCGTGGCCTACCTCTATACCTATCAACGCTATAGCGACTTTCGTTTGAAGTTTTGGGAGATTCCTGCGTTCGGGTTCCTTTTCTTCATGTACAGCTACGTGTGGTCCTTTGCGACCATGCGGGCATGGGGTCGAATGGCGTTTCGGCGCAATGAATGGGTGAAGACACCACGAGTTGCGGCGGCTGCAGAGAAGTGAGGCCCCTCGTTGTCTTCGGGACTCGCCCCGAAGCAATCAAATTGGCTCCAATTATCCGGCTTATGCAAGCCAGTTCTGAGTGGGATCCAATCGTTGTTTCTTCAGGTCAACATCGAGAGATGCTCGACCAAGTGGTCAACGACCTAGCGATAAAAGTTGATCTTGACCTCTCCATCATGCGAGAGAGCCAAACTTTGGCATATGTGACCAGTGCGGTCATTACGTCTGTTGAGGGGTGCCTCAAGGAGTTCAAGCCTGAGCTCGTGCTTGTGCAAGGCGATACGACAACTGCGATGGGCGCGACGTTTGCGAGCTTCTACCAAGCGATTCCTGTCGGTCACGTAGAGGCAGGACTTCGATCTGGAAACTTCTTGGACCCGTTCCCCGAAGAGATGAATCGACAGGTAGTTTCAAAAATGGCAACTTGGCACTTTGCTCCCACGCAGCGTTCTTCTGAAAACCTTCGGACGGAGGGTGTGGACGAGGCTGCAATAGAAGTGACGGGCAATACCGTAATCGACAACCTGAAGTGGGTCATTGAACAGGGACTTGGAAGAAGCTCCTTCAAGACCGACTCTTCCCGCCTTCTTGTCACCTTGCATCGGCGCGAGAATCAAGGTGAAAATATGGCAGAAATCGCTTCAGCATTGCGCGCACTGTGCGGCCGGGGTGATGTCGAGGTGGTGTTACCACTGCACATGAGTCCGCAAGTTCGAAGAGTCCTTCAGCCTGAACTCGACGGGGTGTCAGGCATGAACCTCATTGAGCCTCTCTCATATCTTGATTTCGTTAGGACCATGAATGACGCAGATGTGATCCTTACGGATTCAGGTGGAGTCCAGGAAGAAGCCCCATCACTTGGGAAGCCCGTCTTGGTGCTTCGCCAAACTACTGAAAGGCCGGAAGGTATCGAAGCTGGATCGGCACTTCTCGTTGGTACGAATGCCGACGTGATCGCACACGAATGCGCGCGTCTGCTTGACGATCAGGCGTGGTATCAGCAAATGGCGCACGTGAAGAATCCTTATGGCGATGGCACTTCTGCTCTGCAAATTCTGGAGCGACTTCAACGAGACCTCACCCAAGTCAAGTAGTTGGCTTTGCATGCTTGAGTGAGGACGAGACGCAAGCGGCAGGTCGTCTGAGCATCGTCGGAGATCGATCAAAAGATCCCTCGTCGAGTCCAACAATGACGATCTCGACGTCGAGAAGCTACGTGTATGACCTGACCCCCTGAAATCGACCCACCTCCTATGGACATTCAACCCCGGCTAGAACCGGGACAGGAGGTTTGAGGCTGCCCAGAAATAGTGGACACGGTTTATGCAGCAACTTGGTTGCGACGAGCCAAGAGTAACTCGTAGCGGATTGGGCTTTGACCTCCAGCCTTGGTGCAACGGCGTTGGTGGTTGTAGAAGGTGAGGTAGTCGGCAATGCCGGCGCGTAGTTCGTCAATGGTCGTGAACGTGTGCC
>CAIQUD010000058.1 GCA_903874965.1 uncultured Actinomycetes bacterium
CACCGTTACTGGTCTGACCAATGGCGTGCCAGTCAGCTTCTCGGTCATCGCCACCAATGCCACGGGTTCTTCGATCGCGGCAATGAGCAAGGTGGTAACACCGTCGGCGATTCCAACAGCCCCGACCAATGTGGTGGCGGTGCCTTCAAATACGAAGGCCTCGATTTCGTGGACGCGCCCGACGTCGCTCGGTGGAGGAACACTTCTCGGCTACACCGTCACCGCAAGTCCAGGTTCTGGAGCGTGTACGACGACGAACCTTTCCTGCACGATTAGCGGGTTGACGAACGGCACGACCTACACCTTCAGCGTGGTGGCCCGGACCGCAGTTGGCGTGTCGCCTCCAGGAGTTTCTCCTGGTGTTTCTTTCGGCGCCACCGTTGGCGGGATCTTCGTATACCCAGGCGCCAACCTCACTGGACTTAACTTCACTGGTCTTGATTTTGGAACGGTTGATCTCACTGGTGCCATCTTCACTGGAACGCATCTCGGGGGAGCAAATCTCAGCCACGTGACGCTCACGGGAGTGGCATCGGGAGGAATCATCGGTGTGCCCGATGCAATTCCCTCGCAGTGGAAGCTCGTAAATGGCTACCTCGTTGGTCAGGGAGCAAACCTCTCCGGAGCGAACCTCACCAGCCAAAACCTTGCCGGAGCCAAGCTCACGGGGGCAGATCTCAACAACGCAAACTTTGCCTCGTCGAACTTCTTGAACGTGTCATCTGGTGGGATTATTGGTCGCCCAGCGTCGCTTCCGACGGACTGGCAACTCCTCGGCGGCTATCTCATTGGTCCTGGTGCAGATCTCACCGGAGCGGTGCTTACGAATGCCTCGTTGGCTAATGCGAATCTTGCCAACGTCAACTTCACCAACACCAATTTGACTGGAGCGAACCTTTCTGGCGCGGGAATCGTGAATGCCAATCTCAGTGGCACCATCCTCACCAGCGCCAATCTCACCAATACCCGCTTCACTGGTTCGACGCTGACGGCAATAGTTTCCGGTGGCATCACGGGGACACCGACGCTGCCAACCGGTTGGCACGTCGTCGCTCGATACCTCGTTGGTCCGACTGCCAATCTGACTGGCGCCAACTTCACGTCGGTCAATCTCGCAGCTCTCGACCTGACCAATGTCAAGCTCATCAACGCAACCTTGGCAAATGCCATCATGACGGGTGCGAATTTGACCGGAGCTGATCTCACCGGAGCCACGCTCACTGGAGCAATTTCTGGCCACATTGTGGGTACGCCGCAAGCCATGCCAACGGGTTGGAAGGTAGTGATTGGTTCTTTCCTCGGACCAAACGTCGATCTGTCAAACGCTGACTTGACCGCAGCCGATCTCTCCAACGTCAGCCTTCAAGGGGTCCGGTTGGCTGGTGCCACACTCCTCGGAGTCAGTTCGGGGGGAATTATTGGTACACCGGTCAACCTTCCAACGAATTGGAAGCTCGTTGGTGGGTATCTCATTGGACCTGGCGCCAATCTCGCTGCCGCATCGCTCCAGAATTTGAATCTCACGGGAACGAACTTCACGAGTGTCAGCCTGAATCACGCGAACTTGAGTGGATCAACCTTGACGGGCGTCATCTCCGGAGGCGTGACAGGAATCCCCGCCTCGCTCCCAGACGGTTGGCGCCTTTCCAACGGGTTTCTCCTCGGAGCAGGGAGTCACGCCTTCTCCGCTGGCGCTGACCTTTCAGGTGCGGACATCAGCAATATCAATCTCGGCACCGTTGACCTCACGGGAGCAACGCTGTCGAACACCAACCTGTCCGGAGCCAATCTTTCAAAGGCAACGTTGACGGGAGTTACTTCTGGTGGAATTACCGGATTCCCTAGCGCGCTCCCGACTGGCTGGCTGCTCGTCAATGGTTATCTCGTCGGCAATGGTGCGAACTTGATTGGCGCGCAGTTCTTCAATCAAGTCCTGAACGGTGCGGTCTTCACCAACGCGAATCTGACGGGGGCAAACCTCACCAACGCCGGAATGATTGGCGTGTCTTCCGGCGGAATCATCGGGACGCCTCAGTTGCCAAATGGATGGGTCCAGTTGGACGGTGGCTACCTGGTCGGGTCGGGCGCGGATCTTCGCGGCGCCAACTTTGCCCACACCTCGTTCGCCGGTCTCAACCTCACCGCTGCCAACTTCTCTGGGGCCAACCTCTCTGGAGCGACCTTCACCGGGGCAACGCTCAGCGGTTCCTCGTTTTCGAGTGCGACGCTGACCGGTGTCATTACCGGAGGAATCTCGGGGAGTCCCTCAAGCCTTCCTGCGAGCTGGCTGTTCCGAAGCGGGTACCTCATTGGACCCGGTGCGAATCTCCAAAATGCCGATCTTCATGGAGCGGCGCTCAGTGGCGCGAATTTAACGTTGGCGGACCTGTCAGGGGCAAACCTTGCCGGAGTGAGTTCGGGAAATGTGACCGGCACGCCAGCAGCGCTTCCCGGAAACTGGCAACTTGTCTATGGCTTTCTCATTGGCCCAAGTGCGAACCTTGCCGGAGGGAACTTCTTCGGCGACGACCTTTCGAATATTTCCTTTGCTGGTCTCAATGTTGCGAATGCAAACTTCCGAAGTGCGAATCTTCTCGGGGATGACTTCACCGGTGCGATTTGTTCCGGGGCGACATTCACCAATGCCCAATTGTCGGGTGCGAATTTCACTAAGGCCACGGTGTCGAATGCCTCGTTCAGCGGCGCAACGCTCACCAACCTTATAAGTGGCCTCGTTGTTGGCCAACCAATCGCCCTTCCAACTGATTGGAAGGTAGCCAGCGGCTACTTCCTTGGCCCAAGCGCCAACCTCAACGGAGCGAATCTCAATGGCGCAAATTTGACCGGAGGAAATCTCACTGGAGCAAACCTGACCGGTGCGTCGCTGACCGGAGCCACGATTACCAACCTTGACCTCCTCGGCGCGTCGCTCTCTGGAGCGCAGTCAGGCTCACTCGTCGGGACGCCGCTTGCGCTGCCAACCAGTTTCAGGCTGCTCAATGGCTACTTTGCTGGTCCTGGCATCAAGTTGGCCGGAGCGAATCTCACCGGTGCAAATGCGGCGAATGTCGACCTCACCGGTGCCAACCTGCTCGGCGCCAATCTTACTGGCGCAACATTGCAAGGTGCGACGCTAACGGGCGCCAATCTCAACAACGCCACGCTGACGGGCGTGAGCTCAGGATCAATCCTCGGGCTTCCGTCTCGGCTGCCAACGAATTGGAATCTCCTTGGCGGGTACCTCCTTGGTGATGGTGCGAATCTGACCAATGCCGCTCTCTCAAATCTCGACCTCACCAATGTCAATTTGGCAAATGCCCAATTGGGTGGCGCACAGATGAAGGGTGCAAATCTTTCTGGGGTGACATCAGGCGGCATTGTTGGCGTCCCGTCATCGATCCCCTCACCGTGGCTGCTCATTGCTGGTTATCTCGTTGGACCGAGTGCCAACTTGGCCGGGGCCAACTTGGCCAACGCAAATCTCGCCGGGACTGATCTGACCGATACCAACCTTGATCAAGCGAACCTCAACGGGGTGCGTTCAGGATCAATCGTCGGCGTAGCGGGAGCCCTGCCGATTGGTTGGATTCTTTCGAGTGGCTACCTGGTTGGCCCAAATGCGAATCTCACCAATGCCGCGCTCTCTTCTGCCGACCTGACGTCTGCCAATGTCGCCGGGGCCACCCTGACTGGAGCGAATCTTTCGAGTGCGACCTTGACCGGCCTCAGTTCAGGATCAATCGTTGGTGTCCCTCAGTCGCTTCCAGCAACGTGGAAGTTGGTTATGGGCTACCTCGTCGGCCCTGGTGCAAATCTGCAGAGCGCAAGTCTGCCTTCAGCGGATCTTTCGAGCGCCAACCTCGCGAGCACCAATCTCTTGGGTGCGACGTTGACCGGCGTCCGTTCAGGTTCAATCATCGGTTCGCCATCGGCACTGCCTACAGGTTGGTCCCTCATTGGTGGCTACCTTGTCGGACCCAGCGCAAATCTCCAGAATGCCAATTTGGCTGGAACAGACCTTTCAGGCACCACACTCACGAATACCGTCTTGACCGGAGCGACCTTGGATCGAGTGTCGTCAGGTTCAATTGTTGGCACACCGGCGTCGTTGCCTACCTCGTGGAGCCTCATCGGAGGGTACCTGGTTGGCCCGACTGCCAATCTTCACAATGCCGTGCTGAACGCAGTCAACCTTTCGGGCAGCATCCTGACCGGTGTGACCTCAGGTGGGATCACCGGCACGCCATCAGGACTTCCGACCAACTGGAAGTTGATCTTTGGCTACCTCGTCGGACCTGGAGCCAAGCTTCAAGGTGCAGCGCTTTCTGGTGCCGATCTCACCCTCGGTGACCTCGAAGGCGTCGACCTCACCGGTGCAAATCTCTCGGGCTCTGCACTCAATGGAGCCAGTGTCGCAGGAGCAACGCTGACGGGAGTTGACCTCTCGAACACCACCTTGACTGGAATCGTTTCTGGTTCGGTGACCGGCACCCCAGCAGCACTGCCGTCCGGCTGGAAGGTTGTTGGCGGTTACCTCGTCGGCCCAAGCGCGAACCTGACGAATGCCAACCTCAGTGGCACGGACCTGTCCAACGTGGATCTCTCCTCGGCAATCCTTGCAGGAGCAAAGTCAGGTGGTGTGACCGCAGCGGGCGCAACGCTCCCAGCGGGCTGGCACCTGATCAATGGTTTCCTTGTCGGCCCTGGCGCGGACTTGCACAACCAAAACTTGACCGGAACGTCCTATGCCGGGCAAGACCTCACCGGCGTGAACTTCGCCGGAGCGAACCTCACCGGCGTGAACTTCGCCGGCGCCAACCTCACCGCCGTCAGTAGCGGTGGCATCATCGGGACGCCTTCGCAATTGCCTGCTGGTTGGTTGCTCGTTGGCAATGGCTACCTCGTTGGTCCTGGAGCGAACCTCACTGGCGCCAACTTCACGTCCGTCAACCTCACTGGAGCCGACCTCACCGGTGCGACGTTGACTGGAGTGACCTCCGGTGGAACAACGGCGCCGTCGACCCTTCCAACTGGATGGCGAGCAGTTGCCGGCTGGCTCATTGGACCGGGCGCAAATCTGTCGAACGCCAATCTTTCCAATCAAGACCTCACCAACACGATTCTCACCAATGCCAACCTGACCAACACCAACTTCACTGGTGCGACCTTGGCCAGTGTCATCTCTGGCGGCGTGCTCGGCCACCCGGCCAGCCTCCCGTCTGGGTGGGGTGTCGTTGGTGGCTACCTTGCTGGGCCAAGTGCCAATCTCACCGGTGCGGTGTTGACCGGTCTAGACCTCACCGGCCTTGACCTCACCAACGCCAATCTCTTCGGCGTGCTCTCGGGCTCGATCACCAAGGGACCATCGGCCTTCCCAACGGGTTGGAAGCTCGTCAGCGGCTACTTGATCGGCCCAGGTTCAAATCTCTCCGGCGTCAACCTCACCGGTTTTAACCTTGGTTCTGCCAACCTCTCGAATGCCAATCTCTCGAATGCCAACCTCACCAGTGCGAACCTTGGGTTCGCCAACCTCTCCGGCGCCAACCTCTCCGGCGCCAATGCAACGAGCGCGAGCATGTCCTTTGCCACGCTCACTGGGGCCAATATTTCGGGCGTGACGTTCTCGAGAACGAACCTTTCGGCTGCTTCCTTCAATGGTGTTGATCTCCATGCGGGCACCTTCACGTCGGTCACGGCGAACGCGACGACCTTTGTTGGTGCGGTTGCAACTGGTGTCCACTTCGTGAGTTCGAACCTCACGGGAGCTGACTTTGCGACTGCCTCGTTGGCAGGAGCTTCCTTTGTCTCGACCACGTTGTCTGGTGCATTCTTGACGGGTGCGAGTTCGGGTTCGGTGACCGCAACCTCACTCACGCTGCCGTCGAACTGGAAGCTCGTTGCTGGCTACTTCGTTGGACCTGGTGCGCAACTTTCCGGAGCGAATCTGTCCGGAGATGATCTCTCTGGAGCAAATCTGACGTGTTCGAACTTGGGACTCTCTGGTGCGCCGATGTGTGCGGTGCTTGACGGTTCGAACCTTGCTGGTTCAGTGCTCTCTGGATCAAACCTCACTGGGGCAAGTGTTGTTGGCGCCCAGTTGGCAAATGCCAACCTCACCGGTGTGACGCTTACACAGGCGGATCTCTCGTCTGACCAGTTGTCCGGTGCCACGCTCACCAATGCCATCCTCACGCAGTCAACGTTGACGTCTGCTTCGCTCGGAAGCGCAATTCTCTCCGGCGTCCGATCAGGCGGCATCGTTGGCGTGCCGGCGGTCTTGCCGAGTCCATGGCAACTCACCGCCAACGGGTTCCTGCTTGGACCAGCAGCAAACCTCACGAGCGCGAATCTGACAGGGATCAACCTTGGGTCCGCCAACCTCACGAATGCGCTGTTGACGACGACGACCTTGACGGGTGCGGACTTGAGTGGCACCACGCTCACTGGCGTCAGTTCTTCGGGCGTCGTGACCTCTGTTGCGACCAAGTACCCAACGGATTGGTCAGTCTTTGGCGGATTCCTTGTTGGACCGGGCGCAAACTTGACCGGTGACAACCTGCTCAATGTTGACCTCTCCTTGGCAAAGCTGAACGGCGTCACCTCCGGTTCAACCGTTGCGCCATCGGCGCTTCCAGCTGGTTGGCGAGCTGCTGGTGGCTACATCCTTGGACCAACGGCCAACCTCGCCGGGGCGAATCTGACCAACCTCGATCTGACCGCGCTTGATTTGTCGACGGCGAATCTCGCTGGCGCCAATCTCTCGGGTTCTAATCTCACCAGTCTCCTGCTTGGGAGTGCGAACTTGGCCGGACTTCAGTCGGGCAATAACAGTTCGATTCCGCTCACCTTGCCGAGTGGATGGCGCTCTGCTGGTGGTTATCTCGTTGGACCTGGCGCCAATCTCACCGGTGCGAACCTCTCGTCAATTGACCTGACTGGTGCGAACCTGACCGGGGCGACCTTGACCGGCGCCAATCTCGCGTCGACGGTGTTCACGAGTGCCATCCTTGACGGCGTCACGTCCGGCGGGATTCTTGGAAGTGCTTCATCGTTGCCCTCTGGCTGGTCGGTTGTTGGCGGCTATCTGCTTGGGCCAACAGCCAACTTGGCTCGAGCGAATCTTTCGGGCAAGAACCTCACCAGCGCGAACCTCTCGAATGCGAACCTCTCGAATGCGAACCTGACTGGCGCCACGCTGAGTGGAGCAAACCTCTCCAACGCGACGCTGACTGGGGTCGTTTCTTCAGGAATTGCTGGTATTCCGGCGTCACTCCCGGCTGGTTGGTCGCTCTCCGGTGGCGTCCTCGTCGGTCCGTAATTGACGGAATAGGGCCACTTCGAAACCCCTGCTGACGAGGGCCTACAATTGCTCCATGCCTGAGAAGATCACCATGGGGGCCGATGGCCGCCTCAACGTGCCCGAAGTCCCGATCATCCCGTTCATTGAAGGTGATGGCACCGGTGTCGACATTTGGCCAGCGGCCAAACTCGTCCTTGATGCAGCTGCCAAGAAGCACGGCAAGCAAGTCGAATGGGTTGAAGTCTTGGCCGGTGAGAAGGCCTTCAACGAGACGGGCAACTGGCTTCCTGATGAGACGGTCGAAGCCTTCCGAGACCACCTCATTGGCATCAAGGGACCGCTCACCACGCCAATCGGCGGTGGCATTCGTTCACTCAACGTGGCGCTTCGTCAGCTGCTTGATCTCTACGTCTGCCTTCGTCCAGTGCGGTGGTTCCAAGGTGTTCCCTCGCCAGTGCTTCACCCAGAACTCGTTGACATGGTCATCTTCCGTGAGAACACCGAAGACATCTACGCCGGTCTCGAAGCAGAGGCAGGAACCCCAGAGGTCGAGAAGCTTCGAAAGTTCCTGGCTGAGGAAATGGGTTGGCAGGTTCGTGAAGGTTCGGGCATTGGTATCAAGCCAATTTCCGAGATGGGATCAAAGCGCCTCATTCGCGCCGCCATTCAGTATGCAATTGACTTCGATCGACCTTCCGTGACCATTGTCCACAAGGGCAATATCCAAAAGTTCACCGAAGGCGCCTTCATGAAGTGGGGCTACGAGCTTGTCCGAGAAGAGTTCAGTGATGTTGCCGTTGGTTGGGACGACTGCGATGGCAAGCCGGGCTCCAAGATTCTCGTGCGCGACTCCATTGCCGACATTACGCTTCAGCAGGTCCTGACTCGTCCGAGCGAGTTTGACGTCATTGCAACGACGAACCTCAATGGTGACTACCTGTCTGACGCACTTGCCGCGCAAGTTGGTGGCATTGGTATTGCTCCTGGAGGCAACATCAACTACGTCACTGGCCACGGAATCTTCGAAGCAACGCATGGCACCGCTCCAAAGTATGCGGGTCAAGACAAGGTCAACCCTGGCTCAGTGCTGCTGTCGGGCGTCATGATGTTCGAGCACCTCGGTTGGACCGAAGCGGCCAAGGATATCGTCACCGCACTCGAGGCGACCATTGCGGACAAGATCGTTACCTACGACTTTGCACGCCTGATGGAAGGCGCGACCGAAGTGAAGTGCTCAGAATTTGCCAGCGCCATTGCTGACCGGCTGTAAGCCCGAAACGATCTACTCATCCACCATTTGAAGGGAATCACCATGTCGAAATCACCTCTCCACGTCACCGTCACCGGGGCAGCCGGCCAGATTGGCTACCAGCTCCTCTTTCGCATCGCCAGCGGTCAACTGCTTGGGGCCGACCAGCCAGTTGTTCTGCGTCTTCTCGAGATTGAGCCGGCAATGAAGGCTCTTGAGGGCGTCGTCATGGAACTCGATGACTGCGCATTCCCGCTGCTCGCAGGCATTGAAGCCACCTCCAATTTGGATGTTGCCTTCACCAACACCTCATGGGCACTACTCGTGGGTTCCATTCCACGCAAGGCTGGGATGGAGCGTGGCGACCTTTTGAACGTCAACGGTGGCATCTTCAAGCCACAAGGCCAAGCCATTGCCAAGAACGCGGCAAGCGAAGTTCGCGTGCTCGTCGTTGGCAACCCTTGCAACACGAACTGCCTCATTGCTCGCAGCAATGCCCCTGAGATTCCCGCTGATCGCTGGTTCGCCATGACCCGCCTTGACCAGAACCGCGCACAGACGCAGTTGGCCAAGAAGGCCGGCGTGTCGGTTGATGACGTCAAGAGGATTGCGATCTGGGGGAATCACTCCGCCACGCAGTTCCCTGACTTTGCCAACTCCACCATTTCAGGCAAGCCAACGACTGAGGTCATCACCGACCAAGCCTGGCTCGAAGGAGACTTCATCTCGACCGTGCAGAAGCGCGGAGCAGCGATCATTGAAGCTCGTGGACTTTCCTCTGCTGCCTCGGCTGCGAACGCGGCAATTGACACCGTCGTTGGACTTCGCACCAAGACGGCCCCCGGTGACAGTGTCTCGGTTGCCGTTAGCTCCAACGGCGAATACGGCGTCCCAGAAGGTCTCCAGTTCGGCTACCCAATCATCGCCGACGGCGAAGGTGGCTGGTCAGTGCTCGAAGGCCTCCAGCATGATGACTTCGCCAAGAGCCGGATTTCCGCGACCACTGAAGAATTGCTCGGCGAGCGCAGCGATGTTGAAGGACTTGGCCTGCTTGGCTAACGCTGCTTCCGTGATTTGCCCCTCTCGCAAACTGCGAGAGGGGCTTTTCGCTTTTGCGGGCAAAGGGTCCATGTTGAACCTGGACAACTGACGTTGGGACGGCGCTGCTTGGAATTGCTCGCGCCATCCTTCGGTTGACTAGAGCCGAACGACAGCTTCGGTTGCGAGACGGAACATTGCCGTCCTCGACGATGAGTGGTCCATCCAGTCACGTTCGTCCCATACCTCGCCAGCGAGAGAATCTCCCGCGTAGAGGAGTTGGGCGAAGGAGATCTTGCGGAAGCGGGCGACCGCCATGAATGCCGCTGCCTCCATCTCAACCGCGACACAACCTTCGGCGATCCGGCGCGCCACCCGAGTTCTTGTCTCTCGATAGATAGCGTCGGTCGTCCACACCTTGGCGACGAGGTGCTCGATCTCACGCTCTTGAAGGAGCTCCGTCAGCACTGCAACGCCGTGAGGATCGGCCGTGACGCTCCTGCTTGGTGCGAGGTAGTGAAACGAGGTTCCTTCGTCTCGCACGGCTTCGGTCACGACCATTGGGTGGCCGAGTACTAACTCGGGAACGAGAGCGCCTGCTCCTCCAACGGCGACCACATGCGTCGTGCCACTGGCAACCATCTCTTCTAAAAAGGCGGCAGCAAGTGGTGCGCCAACACCGGGGTGAACAACGGCGATCTTCTCGCCAGCCACGTCCATGGCGTAGACAGGATTGATCCCGATTTCAGAGCGAAGCCGATGAATCTCCGTGAGTTCTCCAGCGGCGACGAGGTCCTGAATAACGTCCTGGAAGAAGCAGAGGACCGTCCTGTTCGGGAGGGGAGTGGCACTCGTTGCTGGTGCCGAGATCAGCCCAGGATGCTCGAGATCTTGCTCAATGAGCGGAAGATCATTGCTCGTCATGAACAGCGAGCATGAAGTGACGCAAGGAGGCGTTGCGCATCAGTGAGCAGCGACGCGTTGCCGTGAATGGTGATTCGACCATTCGCAACGCCGGCCGCCGGCGTGACGTCCCCCTGATCAAAGAGGAGAGCAAGCCCAGGCTCAAGCGAAATGGTGACTTCAGCATTGTTCGTCGGTGCATCAAGTTCCATCTGCACCGAACCTGGCGCGAAGGTGATGGTGCGGCCGAGTCCCTGAAGATCCGATTGCACTTCAGCGATCTGACGAAATGGAGCGTCGCCAAGAAGTTGGATCAACAGGTCCTTCTCCTCGGACGTCAACGTCGAGCCCGCCTCGTTGAAGGCTGCCACGTCCACGATGCTTATGGGCGGTCGGCTGCGGCCTCAGCGGCCGAGCGCTTCGTGCGTCGCGTGATCTTGCGGCCTAGCCAAGCCACCGGGTCGTAGTGAGCGTCAACAGCCCTTTCCTTCAACGGAATGATGGCATTGTCGGTGATCTTGATGTGTTCTGGGCAGACTTCCGTGCAGCACTTGGTGATGTTGCAGAGCCCGAGTCCCATCTTCTCTCGAACGAGTTCACGACGATCGTTGGTGTCGAGCGGGTGCATTTCGAGTTCGGCGTAGCGAATGAAGAATCGAGGTCCGGCGTAGTTGACCTTGTTCTCCTCGTGGTCACGAATGACGTGGCACACGTTCTGGCACATGAAGCATTCAATGCACTTGCGGAACTCTTGGCCACGCTCAACATCAATCTGCTGCATCCGGTAGCCACCTTCTGGCATCGCCGGCGGATTGAATGCGGGAACGCGCTTTGCCATCTCAAAGTTGAAGGAGACGTCGGTGACAAGGTCACGGATGATCGGAAAGGTCCGCATCGGCGTGATCGTGATTGGTCCCTCTGGCAACTGATCCATACGGGTCATACACATGAGACGGGGCATGCCGTTGATCTCGGCAGAGCACGATCCGCACTTTCCTGCCTTGCAGTTCCATCGACAGGCGAGGTCTGGAGCCTGTGTTGCTTGGAGGCGGTGAATGACGTCGAGGACGACTTCGCCCTCTTGGGAGTCAATCTCGTAGTCGACGAGTTCGCCACCGTCCTGGTCGCCTCTCCAGATACGCATGGTCAGGTCAGCCATTTACTTTGCCTCCTCGAAGAGTGCCTTCAAATCATCGGGCATGATGAGAATCGGTTGCGGGTCAAGCTTTACTTCGGCATTCATTCCGGAGCCATTTGGTTGGGACAACACCATGTTGACCTTGCCGAACTCAGGATCGGGTTTCGGGAAGTCTTCACGGGTGTGACCGCCACGACTTTCCTTGCGAGCCTGGGCGCCGAGCGCTGCGCACGTTGAGACGGTGAGCATCGCAGGGAGGTCGGTTGCAAGGTTCCATGCAGGGTTATAGACCCGACCGCCCTTGACCGAAATGTTGTCGACTCGGACCTTCAGGGCTTCGAGTTGCGTGAGTGCCTCATCGAGCTCTGCTCCGGTGCGGATGATGCCGACATTCGATTGCATGAGCTCTTGGAGGTCACGCTGGATGTCGTAGGGGTTCTCGCCAGTCTCACGGCTGAAGGGCTCGAGTGACTCGTCAATGATGCTCTGGACCTGCTGAACGTCGAGTGTCTGAGCATCAGCCCGTCCCTCGACGTAGTCAGCTGCACCCATTCCGGCCCGTCGTCCGAAGACAATGAGGTCGGACAGCGAGTTGCCGCCGAGTCGGTTTGAGCCATGCATGCCACCAGCAACTTCTCCAGCGGCAAAGAGTCCCGGAATACCGGTTGCAGCGGTGTCAGCGTCGACGCGAACGCCGCCCATGATGTAGTGGCACGTTGGTCCAACTTCCATTGGGGTTGCGGTGATGTCGACACCAGCCAGCTCCATGAACTGGTGGTACATCGACGGAAGTCGGCGGCGGATGAACTCGGCGCTGCGACGTGAGGCAATGTCGAGGAAGACGCCGCCATGGGGGCTTCCTCGTCCAGCCTTCACCTCAGTATTGATTGAGCGAGCGACCTCGTCACGTGGCAGGAGTTCTGGAGGTCGGCGGCCAGCAGTGTGGTCGTCGTACCACTTGTCCGCTTCTTCTTCAGACTCGGCGGTCTCAGCTCGGAACATGTCGGCCACATAATCAAACATGAATCGCTTGCCCTCGGAGTTCCGAAGCACACCACCGTCACCGCGAACACCTTCGGTCACGAGGATGCCCCGAACCGACAGCGGCCACACCATTCCCGTTGGGTGGAATTGGATGCACTCCATGTCGATCAGCTCTGCGCCAGCCCAAAGAGCAATGGCGTGGCCGTCGCCGGTGCCTTCCCAGGAGTTCGACGTGTACTTCCACGACTTGCCAACGCCGCCGGTCGCCAAGATGACGGCCTTGGCCGAAAAGGTGATGAATTCACCGGTTGGACGCCAGTAGCCAACGGCTCCGGATACGGCACCGTTGTCATCGCGAAGCAGGCGAAGGATCTTGCATTCCATGAAGACGTCGATGTCCATCGACACTGCCTTCTGCTGGAGGGTGCGAATGAGTTCAAGACCCGTGCGGTCTCCAACGTGAGCCAGACGGGCATACCGGTGGCCTCCGAAGTCACGCTGGGTGATCTTTCCGTCCTTCGTCCGGTCGAAGAGTGCGCCCCACTGTTCGAGCTCGAGGACTCGGTCTGGGGCCTCTTGAGCGTGCAGCTGCGCCATGCGCCAGTTGTTGAGCATCTTGCCGCCGCGCATGGTGTCACGGAAGTGAACCTGCCAGTTGTCTTCTGGGTACACGTTCCCCATTGCTGCTGCGACGCCACCTTCGGCCATCACGGTGTGCGCCTTACCAAGAAGCGACTTGCAGATGAGGGCAACCCGGAGGCCACGTTGCTTGGCCTCGATTGCCGCCCGGAGGCCAGCGCCACCGGCGCCAATGATGATTACGTCGTAGGAGTGGTGTTCGTAGTCAGCCATGTTCAGTCCGTTTCTCTTCCTCGGAGGCCTAGAAAATCTTGAAGTCGGTGATGGTGCCGCTGGCGACAAGACGCACGTAGACGTCGGTCATCGCCACAACGATGAGGCTCATCCACGCGAACTGCATGTGCTTGGCATTGAGCGGGGTCACGAACTTCCACAACTTGTGACGAATTGGGTGCTTCGAGAAGTTTCGAACCTGCCCACCGCAAAGGTGGCGGCAGGCGTGACAGCTCAGTGAGTAGAGCCACAGGAGTGACGCATTGAGGCAGAGCACGAGGGTTCCAACGCTCATGTGAACGCCGCCGCCTGGCCAAATGAATGCCTGAACCGCATCAATGGTCAAGAGCACATTGAAAACGAGTCCGAAGTAGAAGAAGTAGCGGTGAATGTTCTGGAGGATGAGCGGGGCTCGTGTCTCACCTGAATAGGTCGAGTGTGCATCTTGAACAGCGCAAGCAACTGGGGAACGCCAGAAGGACCGGTAGTAGGCCTTGCGGTAGTAGTAACAGGTCATCCGGAATCCGAGTGGGAACACGAGGATGATGAGCGCTGGCGAAAGCTGCCACCAACCAAGGAACGGTGAACTGGTCACGCCCTGGGTCTTACAAATGCTCCCGAGACATGGGGAGTAGAAGGGCGACAGAAGGTTGTGCGCCTCGTAGAAGAAGTTGGACGTTCCAAAGAACGCAGCCCAGGTGGCGTAAACAATGAAGGCCGAAAGCACTGCCACCGTCGTGACGGGCAACTTCCACCACTTGTCCGTTCGGAGCGTGGCTACATCTGGCCCACCTCGACGTCCGCCGAGTTGCACTTCAGTGATCGTTGCGTCGTCGACAGCCACGTGGTGTTCCTCCTCAGTTGACCCTCGAGGGTCCTCAACTCAACTGCAAACCTCAGCCAATCTAACCGGGCCACAGCGGGTATCCGGTTAGGCGATCGAAGTCGGTCCTTCGGCCCAATCTGACGGTTTGCCGCAGCGACCTCTAGAGTCAAACCATGACGACCCTCGACGCCGCCACATCCAGCAGTGTTCCGCTGCAACCCGCCGGAGCCCCAACAACCCTCGGTGCCCTCAAAGCATCTGGATGGGAGTCAATTTCAGTAGGGGAAGAACTTCGAAAGAATGCCACCGCAAAGATTGCCGCTGGTGAGCCAATTGTGACGGGGGTCATGGGCTACGACCAGACCGTCATCCCACAACTTGAAACGGCCATCTTGGCCGGCCATGACATCATCCTTCTGGGTGAGCGAGGCCAGGCAAAGACGCGACTCATCCGCGCAATGGTCAACCTCCTCGATGAATGGATTCCCGTCATCGAAGGATCTGAAATTAACGATGACCCCTACAACCCAGTCTCTCGCTACGCGAAGACGTTGGTCGAAGAACGAGGGGATGACACACCAATTGCGTGGCTCCACCGTGAAGATCGCTACGGAGAGAAGCTCGCAACGCCCGACACGTCAATCGCCGACCTCATTGGTGAGGTTGACCCGATCAAGGTGGCGGAAGGTCGTTATCTCTCTGACGAACTGACCGTGCACTACGGCCTCGTTCCTCGAGTGAACCGAGGCATCTTTGCGATCAACGAGTTGCCCGACCTGGCCGAACGCATTCAAGTGGGATTGCTCAATGTTCTTGAAGAGCGTGACATCCAAATTCGTGGTCACCGAATCCGGCTTCCACTTGACCTCGTGCTCATCGCGTCGGCCAACCCGGAGGACTACACCAACCGTGGTCGAATTATCACGCCACTCAAGGACCGCTTCGGAGCGCAAATCCGAACGCACTATCCACGAGAGGTGAGCCTCGAGGTCGACATCATTCGACAAGAAGCAAACCTTCCCCGTGATGCCTACGACATTCGCATCCCCGCCTATATGGAAGAGATCGTCGCTGAGTTCTCGCAATTGGCTCGACGCTCAACCGCGATCAACCAGCGGTCAGGCGTCTCGGTCCGCCTCACGGTCGCGAACTTTGAGTCCGTCATTGCGAACGCGATTCGTCGAACGCTTAGAACTGGCGACGCCGTTGTCGTGCCTCGCATCAGTGACTTGGTGGCGATGGTGGCGTCGACGCAAGGAAAGATCGAAATTGAAGCGATGGAAGATGGCCGAGAGGACGAATTGGTCGCACAACTTGCCGCCATGGCAACCCTTCAAGTGTTTCGCCGTCGGGTGATCCTTGAAGAGTCGAGTGAGTTGGTCGATAGCTTTACCGAGGACGTGGTTGTTCACGCTGGCGACGACTTGCCGGCACGGACCTACCTCGATGTTCTGGCCGAGCTTCCAGCCTTTGAACCGCCAACAAGAGCCATTGCGGGCGCCGAGGCCGGTCCAGAGGAAATGGCAGCAGCACTCGAGTTTCTCCTTGAAGGACTCCATCTCACCAAACGACTGAATAAGGACGCAGCAGGAGCCCGAGCCCTCTATCGGCAACGTCGGAGGTAGGTCATGGGCGCTGAGTACGACTACCGCAAGTGGGACGGATCCCAAGAGTTCAACGAGGTTGACGCAGATGGTCTCCTTGCTGCGCTAACGGATGACTATCTCGCAACTGGAGACATCGAGGCTGCGCTTGAACGGCTTCTTCGCCAGGGTTTTGAAGGCCCAGATGGAGAGCAAGTTCGAGGGCTTCGCGATCTTCTCGAAGAACTTCGCGAGCGGAAATATGAACTCGAGACCATTGGTGATCCCGATGATGAATACGCCGACTACCTCGACCGCATGCGGGAGATCGAGGAAATGGAGCGGTCTGCCATTGATGAGTTGGATGAGGAGGCTGCGAACTCAGGCGACGACCGTCGCCAAGAGGTGACGAGTGAGGTCACCGCTGAACGACGGATGGCGCTCGATCTTCTTCCGAGTGATCTTCCAAGCAAGGTCCAGTCAATGCAGCACTACGACTTCGTCTCCTCTGAGGCTCGCGAGGCATTCGAAGCCATGGTTGAGGAACTTCGGAAAGAAGTGGCCGATACCTACTTTCAAGGGATGAGCGAAGCGCTAGGGGAGATGGACCCTGAGGCAATGGCCCGCATGCGTGACGCAATGGCGGCGCTCAATGACCTGATTGAACAGCGCGAGCGAGGTGATGACACGACAGAGTCCTTTGAGCAATTCAAAGAACAGTTCGGTGATCTCTTCCCCGGCGCAGAGAACCTCGATGACTTGCTCGAACAATTGGCTGAGCGCATGGCGGCTGCTCAGGCAATGTGGAATTCAATGACTCCAGAACAACGAGCGCATCTGTCGTCGTTGTTCAACGCCGTCATGGATGACCCTGATTTGCAGTGGCAGATGGACCGGCTCAACCGCAACCTTGAACAAGCGTTTCCTGGAGCTGGTTGGCAACGACGCTTTCAGATGGGCGGCATGGGTGGCCTCAAGATGTCTGAGGCAACCGACGTTGCCTCGCAACTCAGTCAGTTGGAGCGCCTCGAAGAGATGTTGCAAGGGCGCATCAGCCCCGCAATGTTGAACGAGATTGACCTCGAGCAAGTCCGACGCAATCTGTCGGATGATGCCGCTCGCCACCTCGAGCAGTTGGCCAAGCTCGCAAAGACGATGGAAGACGCTGGGATCTTGAAGAATGAGGGTGGCAAGGTCGAAATGACTGCCGCTGGCATTCGAAAGCTCGGACGCCAAGCACTGCAAGACCTCTTTGATCAAGTGAGGTCGAAGAACATTGGCGATCACTCCTCAACCTGGATTGGTCAGGGTCACGATCGTGAAGAGACGACGAAGCCCTACGAGTTTGGTGACCCGCTCAACTTGGATCTTTCCGCCACCGTGCATAACGCTGTTCGGCGAAACGGCAATGGTGTGCCGGTCCGGCTGCACCCTGATGATTTTGAAGTCATTGAGAATGAAGCCCTGACGAGGTCGGCGACCGTGCTTTGTCTTGACCTTTCGATGTCAATGCCAATGCGTGACAACTTCGTGCCAGCGAAGAAGTTGGCGATGGCCTTGCAGAGTTTGGTCTCGATGAAGTTTCCAAGGGACTACCTCGGCATCGTGGGCTTTTCAGAGATTGCCCACGAGGTGAAGCCGGAAGAGATTCCGACACTGATGTGGGATTACATCTACGGAACCAACCTTCAACATGCGCTCATGCTGTCCCGCAAGATGCTGCAACGCGAGCGAGGCACGAAGCAGATCATTGTGGTGACTGACGGGGAACCGACGGCCCATATTGATCCCTCGTCGGGGATCCCCTTCTTCAACTACCCACCGCTTCCGATCACGCTGCAGCTGACGATGGCAGAGGTGTATCGCTGCACCAAGGCTGGCATCACCATCAATACCTTTGCGCTTGACCTTGAACGCACGCAGTATCCCTTCGTCGAGCAGATCGCCAAAGTCAACGGTGGACGCACGTTCTACACAACGAATGACGCGATTGGTGGCTATGCCTTGGTCGACTTCTTGAAGCAACGTCGCCTCCTCCGACCAGCTGGCTGAAGGGTCAAAATCCACCTTCGCCTTGTGCCACTTGCAGAATGGGCTGAAGTAGTGAACAATGACATCGGTGTAGTTACACCGATGCCACTATGTCGTGGCCCTTCGATGGGGGGAAGCATGGACGTAAATGTGATGCTTGATGGAAAGCAAGACCAAGGTTGGCAGACCCAAGCGAACTGCATGGGTGTCGACCCTGATTTGTTCTTTCCAGAGCGTGGTGCGTCGACCAAAGAGGCGAAGGAAGTCTGCCGAGGCTGCGTCGTGCAGAACGACTGCCTTGAGTACGCACTTGCCAACGGAGAGAAGTTCGGAATCTGGGGCGGAATGAGCGAGCGTGAGCGTCGCCGTCTTCGTCGGGCTCGAGCACTCGAGCGCCGCACGATTGTGGTCAGCGCTTCCTAACCTGGTGCTGGTCGCCCATTGGCGAGCCGCCACTCGAGGCTTGAGGTCTCGGTGAGATTGAGGAAGTTCCATTCACCTGGGGGGGTTGAATGGAGCGTCCACCAAGGAACGAGTCCAACCAGTTCTGCCTGCTTGATTGACGCTCCTGCTGGGAGCAGCGACCGCGTTCGCTTGACGATCTCAGTGAGATTGAGTTCAAACGGTCCAACGACGTTGCAACTCAGTTGAAGTGGCGTTGGTCCTGAACCATCGAGCTCAAGCGCAAGAGTCCGGAGGTGGTTGCTCCGAAGGGCAGCAGCAACATCGTTGAGCGGCTGCACGGTCGTTCCGTCGATCCAGAGATTCCAGGCAATGAGGACGTCTCGCACACCAACAGCAACGATGCCCTTCTTGGCATTGATGACTTGCGCCCGTCCCGAATCCTGCTCGCGACGTAGTGACCTCCGAAGATCAGGGAGCGTTGTTCCTCCATTGCCATAGCGAGCAACGGTCAGGCCGAGTGCCGTCGCAACAACCGAAAAGGCATCGGCTGCTTCTTCGGCTTCAGTGAAATCAACGATGTCGCCGCGTTGGCGCTTCGGAATGAAGGGAATAAACGGGACAACGTCTACAACACCGAAGCGAGGGTGGACACCCTCATGCGCCGTGAGGTCGAGTTGTGTTGCAGCGACTTCGCTGAGTGCGCAGACTCCGTTGAGGACTTCTGCAGCTTCTCCAACAAAGGTGAATACCGAGCGGTGGTGAGCTCCGTCACTGTGGCGGTCGACCAAGGTCTGACCTCCTGCTCGATCAAGGAGCGCAAGGAGGCGCTCATCTCGCCCTTCGCTGACGTTGACGGCACATTGGAGCACCTCTCAAGCCTGCCATGCACAACGAGCGCAGGCCCATCCACGCTGGTGGAGGTACCTGCGCCCATGTGGAGCACTGTTGGTGCCGAGGGCACCTTGAGAATTACAGGGAACTGACGGAAAGACTTGCACCTCGGCGGGACCGAAGCAGTCGGCGACGCTCACGCTCGGAGCAACCGCCCCATACGCCGTGCTCAATCTGGTTCGCAAGTGCATACTCAAGGCATTGCGAGCTGACGGTGCACTTGGCACAAATCTTCCGGGCACGGATCACACCTACTCCGTCGCTCGGGAAGAACAACTCCGGGTCAACCTCTCTGCACTTTCCTTGGCTCATCCATGTCGTGTCCATTTTGGACCCCCCCTCTTCACGTAGAACGATGCGTGCACATTTCTATAAAGTCAATGGGTAATGTAGAGAATCTGTGAGATTGCTGAAACTTCGTGCAAGTCTGCACGAGCGAGATGAACGGAGCGTGTGCAAAGAGTGTCGAGAAGGTCAACATTTCGCCCGAGGGAGTGTCGTCGGTAGTCCTCCGGTAGGATTGCCAACTGCGAAGTACTTGAGGAGGCAGAGATGGCTGAAGAAACGAATGACACGCAAGGAGCTGATGACGAAGTCGTCGCCCCTATTGGCCACGTTCGGGTCATCTACCTCGGCCCGGTCGCTCCTCATTGGGAGATTCAATCCGACTTTGGTGACCCGGTTGCGATTGATGCCTTCAAAGATCGTGTCAATGCACGACTCGTCCTCTTGCCTCCCCACGATCCGCAGTTTCGCCGGAATCGTGAGCGGGTCGTTCGAGACGCCGAGCGTGAGAACTTCCAACTTGATTGGGACCTGGGCTTCGAAGAAGTCGAGCCAGCAGCGAGCTAGCGCTCGTTGTCTGTCGCAAGGCTGAGGCGTTCAATCCACAGTCCTGGCGCATCAACTTCTGCAGGTGTCGGCAGTCCATCGGTTCGCCTGACAAGGTCGAGCAATTGTTCCAGCGAACCACGTTCGAGCACGCCGTCCACAAATCGATTGCCTCGCTCGGCCTGTTGCTGCGAAGAGTCGATACCAAAGAGGCTGCACGCGGCTTCAACGCCTGAACCATATGAAGTCCTCGCCCGGCGGAAAGCTTCAATGGCGGGAGAGCCCGTACCAAGCATGCGTTCGGCGACCGCAATGGTGAAGCGATCAACTGTTGCCTCGAGTGCCGCCACCAGTGAGGACAATTGCGTCGAGACCCAGCGTTGTGATGGCGTCGAGAGGCGCTCGAGAATTGCCTCAGGATTCGACAACATTGCTTCGAGGTCAACACCTTCGTCACTGCTTTGGAGCTGTTCAAGGAAGTTGCCTTGTGATGCCGCAGACTCGACGAGTGCGGCGCTTAAGAGTTCTTCGAGGCGAGCAGCAATATGCGGAGTGGAGAACAGTCGGGTTGCGATGATCTCCCTCGCAAGGGCAAGAATCTGCGCCGCCGAAGGTTCAATCGACCAGTCGATCGCAAACTGCTGCACATTTGGTCCAACGAGAAGTATCGAGTCGCTTGCTCCCGAAGGGAGTGGGACATCATGGGGGCCGAAGGCTTCCTTTGCGAGGTGACCGCAAGCGGAGCCGACTTGTAGCCCGACGAGGACGGGACCCATGGCTTGGAGCATCTGACCCATGAAGGCTTCGAGTTCTTTCGGAACGGCTCCGTCGAGCGCGTCGCCCGAAAAGGGAGTCGAGGTTTGTGCGCTGACGAGGGTTGCTACTCGGGGAGTCCACTGGTCCAACGTCGACGAAGCGAACTGTGAGCGACTCATCACGGTCAAGCCTGGGGCTTGACCATTGCTCAGTTCTCCGTCACTCACGGCGCTCACCTGGAGGGCAACGAGATCAATGAGCCCCTCGAGGGCAATTCTGACAACCGGGTCCGGCGTTCCTTCGGGTGCGTGGTCGCTCGCAACGCCGAGCGCAAGGGTGCGTGCCGAATCAAGCCACATCGACGTTGAGTTCTGGGCACCGAGCACCTTCATGAGGTCGCCAAAGACCCCCGGAATTGCCTCATCGTCCCCTGGGTTCATGGTCACGATTCGATCCTAAGGCCCAGCGGTCAATTGAATGTCGGCGTGACGCTCGGCTTCGTTGTGGACGTAGTCAATTTGTACGGTCTCGCCAATTCGGTGGGCATCGAGGCAGCTCGTGAGTTGAGCGGCGGTCGCAATCGCCCGATGATCGCATCCAACAATGACGTCACCGTGGCGAAAGGGAATTCGAATGGAGCCCTGGAGGAGCACCTTGTTGACCATTGCGCCATGTGGGGCTGTGGAGTGGGGTGCGTTTGCGTAGGTGACGAAGAGCGATGGTTTAGGGCGGAACCCAAGTTCGGTCGTGGGCTTTGGGGAAACTGGTGTTGGAATGGTCAAAAGCAGAAGTCCTGCAACGAGAAAGCCCATTGCGGCAACGGTGATGGCACTTCGCCGGGTCTGATCAGCGAAACTGAGAGGCGGAGGTCCTTCGGGCGCGTCAAGGTCGGCAAAGCGACGAAACGCGGATGGATGGACCCACTCTTGGGTGAGATCAGACGGCCAAGCATGGCTGTCGTGATCTCTCCGTTCGGTCGGCCCAGTCCAATTCGATTCGTTACTTTCGCCGTCGTCTGGCTCTTCGCCATGTGAAGGGAGCTCGTTGTCCTGCAAGGAGTCCAGCCTAGAACTGGGCCTCTTCTGAGTCAGGTCGCCACCAAAGGCCGTACCATTGGCCCGTGGCTCATGACCTTGCAATCGATCTCGGCACCGCTCGGTCAAGGGTGGCAACACGCTCCGATGGTGTCGTCATTGATCAGCCAACGGTCGTTGCTCTCGATGGGCGAACCAAGAGCGTGATTGGCATGGGTAGCCCGGCAGAGGCACTCATTGGAAGCACCACGAAGCCAGTTCGGACCGCGTGGCCGCTCGTTCAAGGTGCGGTTGCCGATTACGACACTGCAGTTCGTCTCCTTCGCTATCTGTTTCGAGCGGCTGGAGGAAGTCGCTTCGGCCGGCCGAAGGTCCTCCTTGGTGTTCCTGGCACTGCCACACCCATTGAGCGGCGAGCGCTCGGCAAAGCAGCAGCAGAAGCAGGAGCTTCTCAAGTTCGCCTCCTTGAACAACCCATCGCAGCAGCAATTGAACTTGGTCTTCCACTTGATCAACCGACCGGATCCATGGTGTGCGATTTCGGTGCCGGAAAGACCGAAGTTGCCGTCCTCTCTATGGGTGGGGTTGTTGCCTCGAGGGGGTTGCGAATTGGTGGTCTTGATCTCGACGATGCAATTGCCACCTACATTCGAATGACGTCAGGGGTTGTCCTCTCGAGGTCAGTCGCAACCTCGGTAAAAGAGCAGTTGGTCACCATGAGTCCCATGGGAAGCGACCAAGCCGTTGAACTCTCTGGCCGAGCCGTAACAACTGGCGACCCGGCAACGGTCGTGGTGACGGCGAGTGAGTTGCGTCCCGCACTTGATGATCTCGTTCGTCAACTCGTGAGTACGGTGGTGCAGTGCCTTGGAGAGGCGCCACCAGAAGTCGCCCAAGACATCATTTTTCATGGCATTCACGTGGTTGGCGGAGGCTCGCAACTTCATGGCCTCGCGCATCGTCTTGAAGAGGCCACTGATGTTCCTGTCCACCTCCATGAGGAGCCGTCGATCGTCATGGTGAGTGGCTTGCGACGCTGTCTCGCTCTTGGGTCTCGCTACGACGAATTGTTCTCTCGGGTCTAGAGCAACGGCGACGAGCGTTCGAGCATTTCAACTGCTTGGCGCACCTGCCAATCGTGATCGACCCGACATTGGTCGAGCGCAGCGTCAACGTCTTCCCCTTCGAAGCTGGCGAGGGCCACAACGACGCGTCGTCGAACTGCTGGCTTGTCCTTCAGCCGAGCCAAGATGGCTGGCAGGCCAAGCGGGTCACCAATCGCACCAAGTGCGGCAACGGCCGCCTCTCGACATCGAGGGTCTTCGTGATCGCTTGAACACGTGATGAGGGGCGCAATGCCTGCTCGTGCCCGCCGTTCTCCGAGTGCCCAGCACGCCGCATCAACCACGAGTGGATCAGGGTCCTGAAGGCAGCAACACACCGCAGCAATAAGCGTCGTCTTCGTGCCACGACCCTTGACGACCGACGCTAGCTCCAGCCCGCGCTTTCGAACCCGAGGGTCAGGATCTTGGAGTGCCGTGAGGACGTGCTGCACCGTCAGGGTCTCGAGTCGTTGGCGAGCCCCGAGGACGGCGACCCGGATCATTGGGTCTTCGTTCTGACTCTCGCTCTCGATGAGGTCGGCCTTTCCCTCGAAGCCAGCGGCGATGATCTGGTCTCTCGTCCTAGGCTTCGGTGCACGCTTTCGGCTGAGCGACGCGAGGGGAGTAGCGCTGATGGGGATGTCTGCCACGCCCACAAGTATCGCGGAGCGATCAAGACGGCCACGTACGTGGATGTTGGTTATGGCCGCGCTCGTCGTGGTCGGTGCGGTTGGACTCTTCATCACGACCAAGATTTCCGTCGACGACTACGCCATCACTCCAGGGAGCGCAACGCCACTTGGCGCCAAGATCTCCTTCACGCCTTCAGCGAGGGTCCCGAAGGGTGACGTCTCGATGGTCGACGTCAATCTCTCTCAATTGTCGTACTTCGGGCTCCTCTGGGCCGACCTCACTGGTGGACCAACCCACTACACCGGTGCGCAATTTGGTTTCGACCAACATGGAGGACTTGCCACCTATATCGATCAGTCCTATCTCGATATGGCGCGCGCAAAGAATGACGCAGTGATCGCTGCATTCACGTCGCAACACCGCTCGTTCTCGGCCGCGCAACAAGGCTTGCTCGTCTATGACCGCCGTGCACACTCAATGCTTCATCTTGGTGACCTCATTGAGGAAGTTGCTGGGACGCCAGTCACCTCGGTCTGTGCGACAGCCAATGCATTGAGCGCGGGGACGAATCCTCTGGAACTCACGGTTGCGCCGGGCAAGATCAATGAACGCAATGGTGAAGTCAGTTTTGGCCAGCCAAAGAAGGTGCTCGTTTCGCCGAGCCTCAAGTCAGCGTCGCTTTCTGGGCCGGATGGAACTCCCTGCCCAGGTGACCCGAAGAATCGGTATGGGATCACCGAGCTCGTTCCAACCGTGATTCCTTCAACAACACCGGCCGTCAAGATCGATTCGAGAGGGATTGGCGGACCGTCTGCTGGACTGGCGATGACGCTCTCCATTGCTGACCGATTGGCAGGCGGAGCAATCCTTCGAGGTCGGTCGATCGCCGCAACCGGCACCATTGATGCCGAAGGCAATGTTGGCGATGTTGGTGGGGTTGCGCAGAAGACCGTTGCCGTGAGCAATGCCGGTCTCAAAGTCTTTCTCGTTCCACAAGAAGAACTCCGCGTCGCGAAGGCAGCGGCACCGTCGTCGCTCAAGGTGATTGCGGTATCAACGTTCGATGAGGCCTTGGCAGCCCTTCGGCAATTGGAGAACAAACCGTAGCGAAATAGGCCCTCGTTGACGACCGACCGGTCGTAGGCTGGGGCCATGACCGATGAACGCGCCACGATTTCTTCTTCCCGGCTGAGCGCTGCAGATGTGGTTCGCCACTCCTTTGGCGTGGTGAAACGGGGTTTTGATCCAGCCGAAGTTCGATCCTTCCTCGACCTCGTTGCCAAGGAGCTTCAAGGAATCGAGGGAAGAGAGTTCGACCTCCGTCGACAAATCGCTGAAGCCGAAGAACGGGCGAAGCATCCAATTCTTGACGAGGCAACCCTTACCGCCGCTCTCGGGCAATCGAGCGCACAGGTTCTTCGCAATGCTTATGAAGAGGCAGCGAAGATCACCGAGCGTGCAGAACAGGCAGCGGCCCAACTCCTTCGCTCCGCGCAACTTCAAGCTGCAGACCTAGAAGTCCAAACTGAGTCAACCGTGGGTGGGCGCATTGCGGAAGCTGAATTGCTCGCTGCATCGCTGGAACAGACTTCAAGGTCACTCGCACAAAAGACCCTTGAGTCGGCCTCCGCTGACGGCGAGACCTTGATTGCTCATGCTCGCGAACAAGGCCGAGCGATGGTCGAACAAGCGCAAGAAGCTCGTCGTCGCGTCCTTGAAGACATGGATCGCCGCCGACGTCGCATGCACATCCAAATCGAACAGTTGCGTGCAGCGAGAGACGAGCTCGCCGGGGCGATTGTTGCCGTGCGAAATTCAGTTGACCGCATCACCGACGAACTCGCGCACTCTGATGAAGATGCTCGACTTGCCGCTGTTGAGGTCGCACGACGTCAGCCCACCCTTGAGGGACTGAGCGACGCCGAAGTTGCGGCACTTGCGGGTGACGAGCCCGAGGATACGAGCCCTCTTGTTGATGAGTTGTTCGCCAAGATTCGAGCATCAGTTGAAGAAGACGATGTGAACGAGGCCGCTGAGATCGCTGCGACCGAGGCGGCTGAATTGGCCGCGCTCACCGTCGTGCCTCCTGTATCGGAACTTCCAACGATTGAGCAGCCCGCCATTGTTCGAACTGGCGACACTTCGCTCCTGGCAGAGCGTGATGCAGCGGTCGCAGAAGGCGTGATGAATCTCACGAAGCGAGTCAAGCGCGCGCTCCAAGATGACCAGAACACGATGCTCGAGCGACTTCGTTCAGGGAAGGCCACCCCGGAGCAGGTTCTCGGAAGTGAAGTCGAGCAGCGGGCTTCGTATGTCGAGGCGACCAGTGACGTCCTGAGTTCGATTTCGAGCGCTGGAGCGGCATTCGCCGCCCGTCCAGGAACCTCGACCGTGGTGCTCGATACCTCGTTGTCGCTTCGTCTCGCGGAACACATGTCGGCCACGATCGTGACGTTGCTTCGGCGCCACCTCGAAGCCGCTGGAGTTGAGTTGACGCCTGAGTCGCTCGGCGCTGCGTTTAAAGAATGGCGGGGTCCGCGGGTTGAGGGGCTCGTTGTCGATGTCGCGCTGAGTGCGTTTGCGTCTGGTCAACTTGCCGCAAGCCAAGCCGTCAGTGGCAGTCAACTCACTTGGGTCGCGGCTGGTGGCGAAGGAGCCTGCGCCGAGTGCATCGCCAATGCTTCTGCAGGGTCCGTGGAGCCTGGAAATGAGTTCGTTTCTGGCCACCGGCATCCTCCGGTGCATGCCGGATGCAGGTGCGCCATCTCGACGTCGTTGGTCTGAACTCATCCTCGTCCTAGGCTTCGGTCGTGACTCCAATCTCTGACCTTCCATCAACCCCTCCACCACTCCGATTTGGGAGAAGGGGTTGGTTCATTGTCGGCGGAATCCTGCTGCTTGTGGTGCTTGGATCACTTCGGACGCTCGCCACAATCTGGACCGATCAAATGTGGTTCAGTGCTTCTCGATTTGGTGATGTGTGGTGGGAATTGCTCCGGGTGAAGGCGGGCCTCTTTCTCTTCTTCGGAGCAATCTTCTTTGTCGCGCTGTTCGTCAACCTCTACCTTGCTGACGCAATCGGTCGTCGTAAAGGTTTCATTCCGGACGATGAGGGTTTGCAGCGAGTGCAAGAACTTATTCGGCCAAGGGCGACTCGCCTCTATGTTGCGCTCGCATTGTTGCTTGGTGGGGTAGCAGGTGTTGGAACGATTGGGCAATGGACGTCGTATTTGGGCTTTGCCCATGGCTCAGCCGTCGGGACGAAGGACCCAATGTTTCATCGGGACGTCTCGTTCTATCTCTTCAAGCTGCCGTTCTACGAGTTCCTCATCAATTGGTGGGTCGTCAGTCTTGTCATCATCACGGTGATTGTCATTGCGCACTACTACCTCAATGGCGGGATTCGCACTCGAAGTGAAGGTGGACGTGTTCGTCAACCCGTCAAGGTGCACCTCTCGGTGCTTCTTGCACTCATTGCGGTTGGCAAGGCCTGCGGTTACTACCTCCAGCCATTGACGCTGCTGTCCAAGCAAGGTGGCTATGTCGAGGGAGCTGGCTACACCGACGTGCATGCCCGTATTCCGGCCATGCACCTCCTTCTCTTCGTTTCGATTGCTGCAGTCGTCATCTTGCTGGTCAATATTCGGCAAAAGGGCTGGGTGCTGCCTGCACTTGCGGCTGGCCTCTGGGGACTCGTTGCTCTGGTCGTTGGCGTTGCCTATCCAGCGGTACTGCAAGCGATCAAGGTGACACCGAATCAGAGCCTCGAGAAGCCGTACATCGCAAGGAACTTGCAAGCGACCCGAGCTGCTTATGGATTGAGCAACATCGCGACGAGTCGCTTTGCAGGTTCGGGCACGCCATCACCAGCTGATGTGGCGACCGCCACTCCTTCCCTTGCGAATACGAGACTTTGGGATCCGAGCGACCAAATTGCGCTGCAGACCTTCCAGAACACCCAGTCACTCCGCTCCTTCTATGCATTCGATTCCATTGGTCTCGATCGCTACACGATCAAGGGACAACTCACCCCAACGGACGTTGGTGTTCGTGGACTGAGCCATGACCTCTCCAATCCAACGTGGGTCAACAGCCACCTCGTCTACACCCACGGAAATGGAGTCGTGCTTGCGGCGGCCAATGCGTCGTCGCCTGATGGGCACCCCATCTTTGGAATTTCTGATGTCCCTTCCAAGTCAACCGGTGGTTATCCAACGGTCACGCAACCCGACGTTTACTTCCAAACGGGACAATCCGGCTACGTGGTGGCGAACTCGAAGCAACCTGAGTTGGCCTATCAATTACCTGGGGGAGTGAACCGGTATCAGAGCTACAAGGGAGACGGTGGCGTCCCTGTTGGTGGCTTCGCTCGTCGAGCGGCGATGGCGATTCGTCTTGGGGACTGGAACTTCCTGATTTCTGGGCAAATCACGCCGAAGTCTCGAGTGATTTTCGTTCGCAACCCTGTGGCCATGGCGCAGAAGGCCGCCCCGTTCTTGACGATTGACTCCCAGCCGTATGCGGCGGTTGTAGGTGGTCACATCACCTGGATCTTGGATGCCTATACGACCACCTCGAAGTACCCATATTCGCAGGATGCTGGATCACAGAACATCATCGTTCCCTCGGGCTCCGCGCTGCAGACGGGGCTCAATTACGTGCGTAACTCCGTCAAGATCACCGTTGACGCGTATTCGGGAGCAATGACGTACTACGCGTGGGATCCTTCGGATCCACTCTTGAAGGTCTACGAGGCAGCGTTCCCAAAGCTCTTTACGCCAAAGTCACAGATGTCAGCCGAACTCCTTGCGCACGTGAGGTATCCAAACGACCTGTTCTCCGTGCAATCCGCCGTCTACGGTCGCTATCACATCGTGTCGGCATCGGGTTTCTACAACGGCGGCGACAACTGGAACTTGAGCCCGACACCTGGTGTTGGCTCGTATTCGGATGTTGCTGGCGGTCGAGTTCCGAACGCCACGCTCAATGGACAAGTCGATCGGATGGAGCCTCTCTACCAAGTGCAGAGTCGTCCCGGTGAATCTGCTCAGCACTTCATGGTGACGGAGACCTATGTTCCGTCCTCGACGGCGAACCAATCATCGAACCTGACCGCGTTCCTCATGGTGAATTCTGATTCCGGTCCGCACTATGGCGAGATGTCCGCCTACACCATGCCGAGAAATCAGAACATCACTGGTCCGGACCAAGCAAGTAACACCATGTTGACGAAACCAGTGGTTTCCGAGCAACTGACGCTCCTTGACCAAAAGGGCTCGACAGTACTGCTCTCGAATCTTCTGATGCTTCCTGTTGGCAAATCGATTCTCTACATCCGTCCCGTGTACGTGACAACGGCCAACAACATCCCGTTGATGCGTTACGTCTTGACGGAGATGAACGGGCAAGTCGGTTTTGAATCCTCACTCAGTGCTGCCGTGAGTGACGTCCTCAATAACCCAGTTCCTGAAATTGGGACTGGTGGAGGCACCGGACCGGTTTCTGCTCAGGTCGCAAGTCTCTTGGCGCAAGCCAATGATGCATTTGCGGCTGCGCAAGCTGCGCTCAAGAATCAGAACCTTGCCGGGTATCAAGCATCAATGGCGCAGGTCGGAAAATTGGTCGACCAAGCTCGACAACTCCTATCGACCGCTAACCCAAAGGGCTAACCACGCACGAATCTCGAGTTGAGCGAAGATGCTAGAGTGAGTATCCCAACGCGGGGTGGAGCAGTCTGGTAGCTCGTCGGGCTCATAACCCGAAGGTCAGAGGTTCAAATCCTCTCCCCGCCACCATCGACTATGCAGATCAGGGCCGGTCCGAGAGGGCCGGTCCTGCTGCTTTTCGAATCGTCAGTTCGTGATGCAACACTCAGGGCCGATTGACGAAACTGCGTCATGCAGCTCGGAACGCCGAAGGCTCGCTCACCATTGAGCGCCCTTAGGTGTTGTGGCGAGACGCAAAGGCGCTTTTGATGAGGCGTTCGAGAACTGCCCCATCAACTTCAGCAAGTCGCTTGATGTAGACGCAGCCTTTGGCTCGGGTGAAGCCGCCGAGGTCACGAAATTCCTTTGCGTCACCCTCACCCTCGTCAGATGAACCGAGACCGTAAATGACCAGTGCTTGAGCGCGAGCGGCGAAACCAACGGCAACCGTGTCCCCCTCGCGACCTGAGTCGTAGACGTAGTGGTGGCACCCAAATCCGATGATGCTCGAACCCCACATGGTCGCTTCGACACCGGTCGCTTTCGCCATGAGGGCAGCCAACTCTCTTGCATCGGAACGACGTCGGTCATTGCTGATTGCGTCGAGGTACTCGTCGACGGAGGCCGATGTTGCTTGGGTCTTGTTCTTGCCCATGACCGAATCGTAGCGAGATCACCGTGGGCAAAAGGTGGCCTGCCTCGACGTCGCTCTTTCGTCGCGGCGGCGTGCCTTGAAGACTGCTGGTGCGTCACACCCGTTCTGCACACTTCTTCCATGGCAACTATTCAACTCACCGGAGATCGTTCCGAGATGATGTCAACGGTTGGTTCCTTCGTTGGAAATCTCCCTGAATTTCTTGGAGCGCTCCTTACCGACGACCGATGCATTGCGGCGATTGCAGAGTTTTCCGACCATCGATACGTGCAGTTCTGGCTGGACAAGCCGTCGTACTTCGTTGCAGAAGTCATCTCGAATTTGAATATTGGTGACTCCCGGGCACTGACGCAACTTGAGGAAGATGCTCTTCGAGCATTCGGATGGAATGAACCGTCGGTTGATGAGCGACCAAATTGGTACCGAATTGGGACATCGATTACTGATCTGTTCGGGATTATCGACATGACAAAGCAAGCAGTTTGCGAGGTTCTCGGTGAACTTCCAGGCAACTCGGTCTCAATCAGAACGTTTGACATGCCTCGAAC